>CABUUG010000229.1 GCA_902494605.1 uncultured Collinsella sp. | reverse complement strand
GCCGGCAGAATGCGCTTGGCAACCTGCGGCATCACAATGTACAAAAACGTCTGCAGGCGCGAGTAGCCCAGCACCTCGGCGGCCTCGTATTGACCGCGCGGAATGGACTGCAGGCCCGAGCGATAGATCTCGGCAAAGTAACCGGCGTAGTTGATGATGAACGCTACGACGCACGCCGTCCACTTGGAATCGGGCGTGAGCGAAATGCCGAACACGTAGTACGGGGCAAAGTAGATGGCAAACATCTGCAGCATGAGCGGCGTGCCGCGCATAACCGAGATATAGATGCGCGCAATCCAGCGGAGCGGCGCAATTTTGCTCATGCGCATAAACGCCACGGGAATTCCCAGCGGAATCGACCCGAGCAGCGTCAGTACAAACAGCTGCAAACTGACCAAGAATCCCTGGCCAAGCATCTGCATCATGACCTGAATAGACAACCTAAGCTCTCTTTCGCAACAACAGAACAGCAGACCCAATGCTAAAGCGGGTTTTCCAGGTGCTCGAGTTTGCCGTGAAAGAGGAGCGCCGCGTACTAAATGTACGCAAGCGACGGTTTGAACGGCAAAATCGGGTGCCTGGGAAAGCCGCTATTTCAGAACCCAGTTGTCGAAGGAAAGACCGTAATCCGCATACTTGTCGCACAGGTCCTTAACCGTGCCGTCCTCGTAGAGCGCCTTGAGCGACTCGGTCACGGCGTCGGCCGACTTGGTGTCGCCCTTCTTAAAGCCAACGGCGTAGTGCTCGCTGGACAGCGGCTCATCAAGCTGCGTATAGGCATCGGGCTTGGCGGCAAGCTGATACTGGGCAATCGAAAGATCGCACGCCACGGCATCGACCGCGCCGCTCTCGAGCTGCATAAAGGCCGTGTTGTACTCGCCGATCGTGTCGAGCGTGGCAAACGTCGCCGCCAGATCCTTCTGGTCACCCTCGAGCACATCCTGCGCAGCGGAATCGGTCTGGGTAATCACGGTCTTGCCGGCAAGATCGTCCCAGCTCTTGATGCCTGCATCCTTCTTTACCACCAGCACCTGCTCGTTGAGCATGTACGGCTCGGAGAACGTGTAGTCGTCCTCGCGGCCCTCCATGGTAAAGCCGTTCCAGATGCAGTTGATGGCGCCGGAGTTGAGCAGCGTGTCCTTGGCATCCCAATCGATGGCCTCGTAATCGACTTCCCAGCCCTGCTTATCGGCAACGGCCTTGGCAAGGTCGAGGTCAAAGCCCGTGTACTCACCGTCATCGCCCACAAAGCCGTACGGAGGATAGGACTTATCAAAGCCCACCACGAGCTTCTTGGACTCCGCAGCGCCCTTCACATCCTTGGCTGCGGCAGAACCGGCAGCGGAGCCCTTGCCGGCACCACCGCCGCAACCGACAAGACCAAGGCCAAGCACCGTGGCGAGCGAGCCGGCTAGACCAACAAACTGACGACGAGACATATCGGTATTCATGGTATCCCCCTTGATGGTACTTTAGTTAAGTAAAGTGAATCGTGTAACGTTCAGCATCATACACTTTAGCGTGATAGAGCACAAGGCGAGTTTGCCCGCCGCGTGAGGGGTGTGGGGGTTAAGTTT
>CABUUG010000228.1 GCA_902494605.1 uncultured Collinsella sp. | reverse complement strand
GCCAGTACTCCTCACCGTCATTATCGGTAGGCTATCATCAGCCTCAAACTCCCAGGCAGCGCCGCCGCGACCGCCAAACGTCCAAATACAAAAGGCAATCACCAGCACGGCAAGCACCGCAAAGCCAATCGCGACCAACCCATGGTGCGCACGGCCCTCCTCGGCCGATACGTCCCATTGTGTCTCTCGATATAGATGCTTGTCTTCCATGTTCGCCTCCCCACAGGCACGCTCGTTGGCCCAATCGTACCCATTCAGGCTATACTTGAGCCCATTACATAAACGGGGAGCTTGCAGGACAAGACGGCAGGCTGAGACTGGGCGCGCCCGCCCTGACCCGCAAACCTGATATGGGTAATGCCAACGAAGGGAGCCGTGCCAATGAGCACACAGACCGAGCCCAAGCTCGTCACGCAAATCGACTTCGCCCGCGCCGGGCAGATCACGCCGCAGATGAAGGAAGTCGCCGAGCGCGAGCATCGCGACCCCGAGTACATCCGCGAGCGTGTGGCCGACGGCCGCATCGCCATTCCCGCCAACATCGTGCATATCAAAAAGGGCATGCGCGCCTTTGGTGTCGGTGAGGGCCTGTCCACCAAGGTCAACGTGAACTTGGGCATCTCGGGCGACAAGGCCGATGCCGCCGAGGAATGGAAGAAGGTCAAGATCGCCGAGGACTTTGGCGCCGACGCCATCATGGACCTCTCCAACTCGGGCAAGACACGCCAGTTCCGCCAGCAGCTCATCGACGAGACGCCGCTCATGGTGGGCACCGTCCCCATGTACGACGCCATCGGCTACATGGAAAAGCCGCTGGTCAAGCTTACCAAGGACGATCTGCTCGAGGTCGTGCGCGCGCACGCCGAGGACGGCGTGGACTTTATGACCATCCACTGCGGCATAAACAAGTCGGTCACCAAGACCTTTAAGGAGACCGGCCGCCTTATGAACATCGTCAGCCGCGGCGGCTCGCTGCTGTTTGGATGGATGGAGGTCACCGGCAACGAGAATCCGTTCTACGAGTTCTACGACGAGGTGCTCGAAATCTGCCACGAGTACGACGTGACCATCTCGCTCGGCGACTCCTGCCGCCCGGGCTGTCTCTACGATTCCAACGACGCCACCGAGACCGCCGAGATGATCGAGCTGGGCAAGCTGTGCAAGCGCGCATGGGCCGCCGGCGTCCAGGTTATGGTCGAGGGACCGGGCCACATGGCGCTCGACGAGATCGCCGCCAACATGAAGCTGCAGAAGCGCCTGTGCCACAACGCCCCGTTCTATGTGCTGGGGCCGCTGGTGACCGATATCGGCGTGGGTTACGACCACATCACCGCCGCCATCGGCGGCGCCATCTCCGCCAGCTCCGGTGCCGACTTCCTGTGCTACGTGACACCGGCAGAGCACCTATGCCTGCCCAACGCCCAGGATGTGCTCGACGGCCTCATGGCCACTAAGATTGCCGCGCACGCCGCTGATATCGCCAAGAAGGTGCCGCACGCCCGCGACATGGACGACAAGATGGGCCAGGCACGCCGCAAGCTCGACTGGGATGCCATGTGGAAGTGTGCTCTCGACCCGGTCACCGGCAAGAAGCGCTACGAGGAATCCCCTGCCGCCACCGAGGGCACCTGCACCATG
>CABUUG010000227.1 GCA_902494605.1 uncultured Collinsella sp. | reverse complement strand
TACGCGGCGCTCCTCTTTCGTGACACCTTGCCACGGCAGGGACTCGCTCGCTGACTTATGCTCAACCTATGGTTCAACCTTGCTTGCTAGATACGGTCGCTGTTGTGTTATTCTAGAACAGACGTTCGTGAATAGTGCGCGGGGCCTTGCCTTGTGCTTTGAAAAAGACGAGGGGAGGTTGGCTTGGTTATCTTGGGCATTGACCCCGGTTTGGCTCATACGGGTTGGGGGATTATCGAGGAGCGTCGTGGCGAGGTTCGCTGCCGTGCCTATGGCTGCATCGAGACCAGTGCCGGAAGTCCGCTCGCGGTGCGCCTGTCGCATATCGCCCGCGACCTCAAGGGTGTCGTGGAGCGCTACCGCCCCGATACCGCTGCTATCGAGAGCATTTACTTTGGCGCCAACGTTCGCTCGGCCATCCCTACGGCTCATGCCCGCGGTGCTGCACTCGTGGCGCTTTCGGAATGCGCGCTCGAGATTGGCGAGTACACGCCCATGCAGATCAAACAGGCTGTTGTGGGCACCGGCGCCGCGGACAAACGGCAGGTCGCCTACATGGTGCGCACGCTCACGCAGCTCGACCACGACCCGCATCCCGACCATGCCGCCGATGCCCTGGCCTGCGCCATCTGCCACGTAAACCTCAGCCGCACCCGCGCCCTCACCGGTGGCGAGTTCTATCAACAGAGAGGAACCGGATACTGATGATTTCCCAGCTCCATGGAACGCTTGTCGAGGCCACGATGAGCTCTGCTGTCGTCGATGTGTCGGGCGTTGGCTTTGAGCTCGGCATCTCGGGCAGCACTGCGGCCACGTTGCCGACGCCCGGCGGCGAGGTCCGCCTCTATACGCGTATGCAGGTGCGCGAGGACGCCATGACACTTTTCGGTTTTTCCTCCAAGGATGAGCGCACGATGTTCGATCGGCTCGTGTCCGTCTCGGGCGTTGGCCCGCGCTTGGCGCTCGCCGTGCTTTCCACCTATACCGTGGGGCAGCTGTATTCGCTGGTGATGGCCGAGGACGACAAGGGCATGGCCAAGGTACCCGGTGTGGGCAAAAAGACAGCTCAGCGCCTGATCCTGGAACTCAAGAGCACCTTTGCCAAGGATAAGGGCTTTGTGCCGGTCGACGTGATTCCCGGCCAGGTTGCGATGCCCGTGCCCGCTGCTGCTCCCTCGGCCATCGATGATGCCCGTGCGGCGCTCCTTTCCATGGGCTTTAGCCCGCAGGAGACCGATGTTGCCCTGAGCGGGTATGATGGGCAGAATATGCGTGTCGAGGATCTGCTCGGCGCGGCGCTTAAGCGACTCGGAATGGATGCGTGATGTGGGAAGCCGATGACTCTCAGGACCTGTGGGCGACGCCCGGTAACTCGCCGGCGGCATCCATGGCGCACGGCGAGCGCATGGTGGGCTCGGAGCTGACGGCCGAGGACCTCGATGTCGACCGCACTTTGCGCCCCCAGCGCCTGGACGACTACTGCGGCCAGGAGCACATCAAGCAGAGCCTGCGCGTGTTGATCGAAGCGGCGCAGAACCGTGGCGAGACGCTCGACCACGTGATTTTCTCGGGTCCTCCGGGCCTGGGCAAGACCACGCTGGCCACCGTTATCGCCAACGAGCTGGGCGCTCAGATCAAGACCACGAGTGGCCCCGCCATCGCG
>CABUUG010000226.1 GCA_902494605.1 uncultured Collinsella sp. | reverse complement strand
GACGGTGACCCTTCAGACGACGATAGCGCTTACGCTTGTGGAACTTGAAGACCAGCTGCTTCTCGCCCTTGAACTGCTCAACGATCTGAGCGATAACCTTGGCCTTGGCCAGCTTGTCGGGATCGGTGACGATCTTCTTACCATCGTTGAGGAAGATAACCGGCAGGGTGACCTTGTCGCCCTCATTGCCCTCGATCTTCTCGACGGTGATGACATCGTCGGTGGCGACCTTGTACTGCTTGCCGCCCGTGTTAACGATTGCGTACATGTTTACTTGCCCTTCATGCATCAGTTAGTGCAACAGCCGAATATAGTAGCAGGCGAAAATACCCCCGTCAACGAGTATGTGGAGCAAATCCACAAGTTCGCACAGGTATGGGGCTGACGAGTCGGCCCTCGTCGTCCTCGCATGCTTGATTCTGACGCTCGACATCGTAGGAGCAGATGGTCACGAGGTCTTGCATACCGGTGGAAACAATAGGTGCATCCACGCCCGGGGTCAAGCCCTGCAACAAAACATCAGCCGCAGAAAGCAAAATTTCCGGACGCATGGAGCCCTCGTTGTCGGCATGGGTGTCGAGCATGAGCACCAAATGGTCCGGGCGCTCCCCCGCCGTGAGCTCATAGCCCACGAGCGTGTGATCCAAATCTAAGCGCTTGCTCTTTTTGCCGCGCGCGTAGTCGATGCCATGGTCCGCGCGCAGCGTGTCGATCGCACGACGCACCTCATCGGCGCTTACGGGCGCCTCGGGATCCAAGTGCAGGTCGATGCGATACGACAGGCGCGTGAGCTGCGCCGTCAACGCCGGCGTGCGCACGTCGATGTACGCCGCCTCGATAGGCGCCAAATCGGCCGGAGACGCCGCAGCCAGGCGTCCAAACGCCTCGTCGAGCGCCACGAACTCGGTCATAAACAGGTCATACCACTCGCAGGTCGACGACGTACCAACCGGTAGCGCCGAAGAAAAGCCCACGCGCATGTGCGGAGAGAAGCCCTGCGTGACGGCATAGGGAAGTCCCGCACGGCGCACGATGCGCTCAATGGTATGGATTACTTCGAGATGGCCCAGGTACTTAAGGCGATCGCGCTTGCCATAGCGAACACGAAGCCTAAAGAGCGAGGGGTTGTCGGTCAGGCGCTCACTCATGCGCGATCACCCATCAATACATTCTTGGCGTGGAGCGTGGGGCAGATCCCGCAGCCGGTGCACGACGTGCGGGTGCAGTCGGGAGTCGTGACGCCCTCGAGCGAGCGACGGTACTCGCGCTCGAGGAAGCCGCGCGTGCAGCCGGGGCTCACGTGCTCCCACGGCAGGCGCCAGTCCAACTCGTAGGGCAGGTGCACGAGCTCATTGAGGTCGATGCCGTTTTTGGCAGCAGCCTCCTTCCAGTTATCGAGCGAGAAATGCTCTACCCAGGCGTCAAAGCGAGAGCCCGAGCGCCAAGCATCGATGATGACGGGCGTCATGTCGCGACCGGCGCGGGACAGCGCGGCCTCGATGAGCGAAGTCTCAGCATCGTGGTAATGCACGCGGACGGCACGGTTGCGAACGCTCGTGATAAGCAACTTCTGGCGACGTTTGACGTCGTCGTAGTCGAGCTGCGGGCACCACTGGAACGGCGTGGCTTTTTTTTTTTATAAGTCGTAAACCGAGATCTACACCGAGAT
>CABUUG010000225.1 GCA_902494605.1 uncultured Collinsella sp. | reverse complement strand
GGCGGAATTCAAATCGAGCGCGATTGATTGCGGCGTCGTAAAAGCCGTACAAACGCAAGCCTTCGACGTGGTCGTTATCGGCGGCGGACCTGCCGGCATGGCGGCCGCGCTTGCCGCGCAAAAGGCAGGCGCGCACGTGGCCATCGTGGAGCGCGAGCAGCACCTGGGCGGCATCCTCCGCCAATGCATCCACCCCGGCTTTGGCCTGTCGCACTTTAAGCAGGAGCTCACCGGTCCCGAGTACGCGCAGCGCTTTATCGACCAGGTGCGCTCGACCGACATTGCGCTGTTCCTGAACAGCATGGTGATTGGGATTGATTCGGGCGAGTCTACGGAAGACACCGCGGTCCATACCATCACGCTCATGAATCCTGAAGGCATGCTGCAGCTCACCGGGCGCGCGGTCGTCCTTGCCATGGGGTGCCGCGAGCGCACGCGCAGCGAGATCAAGATTCCCGGCAGTCGTCCCGCCGGCGTGTTTACGGCCGGCCTGGCGCAGCGATACATCAATATCGAGAACCTCAAACCCGGCTCGCGCGCCGTCATTTTGGGTTCGGGCGACATCGGGCTGATTATGGCACGTCGCTGCACGCTCGAGGGTATTTCGGTCGAGGGCGTGTACGAGCTCATGCCGTACGCCAACGGCCTGCGCCGCAACGTCAAAAACTGCCTGGACGACTTTGGAATTCCGCTGCACCTGTCCACCACCGTCACACGCGTGATCGGGCACGACCGCGTGGAGGCCGTCGAGGTGAGCCAAGTCGACGAGCGCCTGGCGCCCATTCCGGGGACCGAGCGCATTGTTCCGTGCGACACGTTGCTGCTTTCGTTGGGCTTGATTCCCGAGAACGAGCTTTCGGTTGCCGCGGGCGTTGAGCTTGATCCGCGCACGCGCGGCGCCGTGGTGGACCAGAGCCTGCAGACGGGCGTGCCGGGCATCTTTGCCTGCGGCAACGTGCTGCACGTGCACGACCTGGCCGACAACGTGACGACCGAGTCCGAGCGGGCAGGCGCGGCTGCGGCGGAGTGGGCGTTGGGCGGCGCTGAGGGTGCCCGGGCGAACGCCGCGAACACGAGCTGCGAGCTCACGGTCTCCCCCGCCGGCATTGCCGGCTACGCGCTTCCGGGGCGCATCACAACCGTCGGGCTCACCAAGCTCAACTTCCGCGTGCGCCGACCCGTCAACGCCGCCCGCGTGAGGATCTTGGCCGACGGCGAGGAACTGTTCGCCGGCAAGGTCCGCCCGTTTAAACCGAGCGTAATGGAAAGCTTCCCGCTGACGGCAAAGGTGATCAAGCAGGCGCTCGGCCTGGGTGCCAGCGAGATTGTCCTATCCGTCGACCCCTTCGAGGAGGCATAGCACATGAGCGACACCGTGATCGAAACGCTGCAGTTCAACTGCACCACCTGCCCATCCGAGTGCCTCCTGACCGTAGAGGTAGAGCGTGGCGCCAATGGCGCCGTGGTGGAAGTGCGCTCCGTAACCGGCAACAACTGTCCGCGCGGCGATAAGTTCGCGCATCAGGAGCTCACCTGCCCCATGCGCGTGCTCACCACCACCGTGGCCGTATCCGGCGGCGACGAAGCGCTGCTCCCCGTGCGCACCGCCGAAGCCATCCCGCTAGAACTCCACGCCCAAGCCATGGACCTCATCCGCAGCCTGGTCGTCGAAGCTCCAATCCGCATGGGCGACG
>CABUUG010000224.1 GCA_902494605.1 uncultured Collinsella sp. | reverse complement strand
GAAATGCCGATGCCGTCAATCTTGATTTCCTGGGGCATGAGTCCTCCTAGAGAAGTTGGTTGCTAGACGCGGGAGACGAACTTGCCGTCGCGGGTGTCAACCTTGATGACCTCGCCCTCGTTGAGGTACATGGGGACCTGGATGACAGCGCCGGTGTCAATCGTGGCCGGCTTGGTGGAACCCTGGACGGTGTCGCCCTTAAAGCCCGGGTCGGTCTGGACGATGGTGGTCTCGATGAACATCGGCGGGGTCACGCCCATGAGCTCATCGTCGGCGAAGAGCAGCTGGCAAATGTCGTTCTCGCGCAGCCACTTGGAGTTCTCGCCCACCATGTCCTCGGGAACGGGAACCTGCTCATAGGTCTCGTTGTCCATGAAGATGTAGTCGGCGCCATCGTTGTAGAGGTACTGGAACTCACGGGTGGTGAGCATGACGCTCTCGAACTTGGTGCCGGCGTTGCAGGTGTTCTCGACGACACGGCCGCTCTTGATGTCGCGGGTCTTGTAGCGCACAAACGCGCCGCCCTTGCCCGGCTTGACATGCTGGAACTCGATGATGGTGTAGACCTTGTCCTTGATGCGGAGACCGAGGCCGTTCTTGAAGTCGGCGGTAGAAATGGTAGGCATAGCGACCTTTCTTGTTATGGGCAGAACGCACAAGCGTCCAAATTACATACGACCGAAATTATACACTTGCTGACGGCGCCTGCAGCGAGCGCATAAAAAGAGAACGCGGGGCGTCCGAATCGATCCGGACGCCCCGCCCCAAAAATCTATCGAAATGGGCTAGCAATCGATGACGTGCAGGTCGTGCGGGGTCTTGGTGAAGGGCTCGTAGCCGTTCTCGGTGACCACGCCGTAGTCCTCCAGACGCACGCCGCCCACACCGGGCAGATACACGCCGGGCTCCATGGTGATAACCGAGCCGACCTCGATAGTGTTCTTGCTGCGGTTGAAGTTGGGCAGCTCATGGATGTCGATGCCCACGCCGTGACCCAGACCATGGTTATAGTAATCGCCATAGCCGGCATCGCCGATGATCTTCTTGGAAAGCTTGAAAATGTCGTTGCCCTCGACGCCCGGATGGATGGCGGCAACGCACTCCTCGTGCGTACGGCGCACGAGCGCGTACAGGTCGAGCTGCTCCTGCGTGGGCTCGCCCATCACGACGGTGCGCGTCATGTCGGAACGATAATCGCAGTAGCCCGCGCCGTAATCCATGAGGACAAAGTCGCCCTTCTCGATCACGCGGTCACTCGGCACCGCGTGCGGGTTGGCAGTGTTGGGGCCGCTCGCCACGATAGAGCCGAAGGCAAGGCTGTCGGCGCCGTTGGCGAACATAAAGTTCTCGAGTTCGTTGCGAACCTGCTTCTCAGTCATACCGGGCTTAATAAAGTCGAGCATGTGCTGGAAGGCGGCGTCGGTGATCGACTGCGCATGGCGCATGAGCTCGATCTCCTCGGCATCCTTGATGGCGCGCATCTTGCGGATGTCGTCGTGCATCAGCGGCAGCATGCAGGCGACGGAGCGGTCCTCCAGGCCGCGCTGAATGCCCTGATAGAAATTAATCTGCATATCGTCCTCGACAGCGCAGACGCGGCACTTGTTGGCCGCGATCTTGCCGGCGACCCAACCGGGGATGGTGCCCTCGTCCATGTCGTAGACCCAGGGGCTGCCGGCGGGCGTGTTCTCCTCAAAGCTGTTGAGGTAGCGCGAGTCGGTGTGGAACAGG
>CABUUG010000223.1 GCA_902494605.1 uncultured Collinsella sp. | reverse complement strand
TGCTGCGTGCCGAGTGCTACCGGGACATGATTGACGACTTGTGGGACCCAGAGGGAAGCAGGGCCTTGTTGGAGGCCGTGGCAGCAAATCCCAGATACCGCGGCGTGCACGTTTGCGGCTATCGTGCCGTGAGCGATGTGGTGGCGACGGAGCAGTTTGCAGCCATGGCGTTCCGGTTTCCGGCGGGGTTTAGCTATCTTTCCTTCCGGGGGACCGACAGCACGATTGTGGGCTGGAAAGAGGACTTTAACATGGCGTTCCGGTGTCCTGTGCCGGCCCAGGAATCCGCGGCGCGTTATGTAGACGAGGCGGCGGATGCGATTGACGGGCCGCTTTTGTGCGGAGGTCATTCCAAGGGCGGAAACCTTGCGGTGTACGGTGCGGCGATGTGCTCCGATGTCGCCCGTGAGCGAATCGAACGGGTGTATTCCCATGATGGTCCAGGGTTCGTCGAGGAGTTTCTGAACGGCAACGCCTTTGCCGATCTTTCCGGTCGAATCGACAAGACGCTACCTCGGTCGTCGATCTTCGGCATGATGTTCGAGACACAAGAGGACTATGCCATCGTTGAGAGCACCGAGTTCAGCCTGCTGCAGCACAATCCCTTTAGCTGGGTGGTTGATGGTTGCGACTTCGTATACTGTGAGCGCCTGTCCGCCGGTGCTCGATACGTTGATGGCTCCATTCGCGAGATGCTGCTTGCAGTGTCACCTAGCGAGCGCGAGCGTTTTGTAGATGCGTTGTTCTCCGTGTTTGAGGCTACGGACGCCGAACGGTTTGCGGATATCGCAGGAAATCTGCGTGAGAGTCTGCCCGTGATGCTCCAGGCTGCGCAAGGCTTTGACAAAGATACGCGACGCCTTATCTCGCAGACCATCGTGGCGATCCTTAAATGCGCACTGTTGCCCAAACGACCCCAGATCGACGTGCCCGCTGCCGGCAAGAGTTTGGCAGAACAGCTCGAGGCTTGGCAGTCCGAGCTCCTGCGCTAGCCATTGATACAAAGCAACCTGTCCCCGATGCGCCAATCTTCGATGCGCCTGGGGCGGGCTCGACCGCTATACTGGTTCGTGCCGAAATCGATCTAGAACGGAATGCCGTATATGAAAATCAATCACGCGATTCTGCATATCCTGGACTTTGACTCTGCCGTCAACGTCATGAGCCAGCGAGAGCTCGATATCGAGAGCCGTACCGTGCGCAACTTCGTGACCACGCATCTGCGCCGCGCACGCACCTCGGCCGACAATAAACGCGCCACGTTTGCCGAGAACTCCGCATTCGGCGGCGAGCTCAAGGGCTATTTCTTTGGTGAGCGTGAGTTCGTGGACCTGTCTCAGCAGATTGCGGAGTTCATCTCTTCCGAACTTACCAAGGCCGAGAAAGCCGAGTCCACTGACGTGCTTGTGGCGGACTTTGATGACGATGAGGATGCCCGCTGGTTTGCCGTGATGCTGCTGGGCTCCAAGCAGGCTTTTATGCACGAGGTAGGTCGCGAAGAGGGCGAGGTGCGCAACGACATTGCGCGCCACTACGCCATTCTGCCGAATCCCTCGCAAAAGGTGCCGAGCTATGCAATCGTGCGTGCAAGCACCATGGAGATCGGCTATGTGGACAAGAAACGCAAGATCGCCGGCGAGGACCGTATGCTTATCCCCGATGGCCTGCTGCAGTGCGACACGGACGTATCGGGCAAGGAGGTCATCGACACCGTGACGCGTGTGGTCGAGGAAGTCGCCGAGG
>CABUUG010000222.1 GCA_902494605.1 uncultured Collinsella sp. | reverse complement strand
TTCATCGCCTTGATAAAGGTCATGCCCATGATACCCGCGATCGAATCGGTACGCGAAAATCCCTCGGGCGCACGGCCAACGCTGCGCAGCATGACCGATTCGCACAGATCGTGCGCCGTACGACCCAGCACCTCGATGTGCTTGAGCGCCATATCAAACGTAAAGATAACTTCGTCGGGTAGATGCAGCATCTTGAGCGCCGCCGACATGCGGCTCCACGTGAGGGTCCACGAAGCGCCCAGCACCAGCGACACATTAATGAAGGTCTTGAGCGCAATCTTGAGCATGGCGCCCGTAGCGGAAGCACCCAGCAGCAGGGCAGGCAGCGCCAAAACCACTGCGAGCCCCGCGGCGCCAAGCGCCGGCACAAAGGTCGCGCGCAGCCCGCGTATGGGACGCACGGCAACGAGCACCAGCGCAATGGCCGCCATCAACATGAGGTACAGCGGGCTTTGTGTCAGGCACACGCACAGGACGCAAACGAATATCCCCACCAGGCGCACCGGAGCCGAAACGCAAGAAAGGGCGCGGTCGACCATCGACCCGCCCTCGTGCGCGCCTCCACCCAGGCGAACCCGCTCAAGCAGGCTCGCCAGGTGCAGGACGTTCTTTTGCATCACGCGATGACGAGCGCCCGTGGGCTCGTATCGCTCCTCGGCCGCAAGCCAGCTAGGCAGCTCGACCATCGCCATGGGCTCCGCTTTCCTTGACCGTCAGCGAGATCAGACGGAATGCGATGGTGAGCACCGCCACGCCAATCACGCCGGACAGGATATACATGGCAGCCTGACCGGCAAAGCCGAGACCCTGCTCCTCGGAATAGGCCTGCAGGTAATCACCCGTAGGCAGAGCGTCGGCAAAGGTCGGGGTGTCGAGACCGACCGAAGCCTGCAGGCTGTCGTCGCCAGCCTCCTGAACGGCGGTCGCGGCGCCCTCGGCGTCCCACTCACCCCAGGCGTCACCCGTGGCCAGCAGGCCCAGCGGCGTGGCCACGACAAGCACGGCAACCAAGATGAGCGTGGGGACCAGCGAGGTCTTCTTTGCAGCAGCGCCCTCGGCAGCAAGCTGTCCATCGGCGGCTTCGGGGCCGACGATAACGCTCGGCGCCGTCTTCTTGATAAAGCCGTAGATCGCGGCAGTCGCCACGCCCTCGACCACGCCGGCAACCAGCATATGCGGGATCATCATGGCCGGAATGGCAATGGACAGCGGGAAGGGGCAGTACAGCGGAGCGCCCGAAGCATTCGTGAAAAGCATCGGCTGAATACCAAACTCGATTGCTGCGCACAGGGCCGCCAGGCACAGGCCGACCCAGCCGCTTACGATGGCCGAAACCGAGGTGCCCCAGCTCTTGTCGTGCAAACGGCTGTTAAGCGCGCGGAACACGATGGCTGCGGCAAACGGCAACACGAAGGCCATGTTAAAGCAGTTAGCGCCAAAGGACAGGATGCCGCCGTCGCCAAACAGCAGCGCTTGCAGCGCCAGCGCGACCGAAACCGCGATAGCCGCGGCCTCGGGGCCCAGCAGCAGCGCGATGAGTGCGCCACCAACGGCGTGGCCAGTGGTGCCGCCGGGCAGCGGCACGTTGAACATCATAAGCAAGAAGGAAAATGCGGCGCAGATGCCCAGGAAAGCCATGTGCTCGCGATCGAGCGTGGCGCGCACCTTCTTGATACAGTGAGCCCAGACGGGCACCATCGCCACCGCCATGACGGCATCGGTCTGCGGGGACAGATAATTATCTGGAATG
>CABUUG010000221.1 GCA_902494605.1 uncultured Collinsella sp. | reverse complement strand
GGCATGATCGCCTTCTGGCTGTACTACTGGCTGCTGTCCAAGAAGATCAACCCCATGGTGCTGATCGTGGCCACCATGGTCGTGGGCATCATCGGCGCGTTCTTCGGCGTGCTGGCGTAAGGGCCCGGCTGCATAGATTTTCGTTGCAACCTGGAAAGGGGATGGAGCAGGCCTATGCTCTCCATCCCCTTTTTGTATAGAAGGAGTTCGTATGTTCGCGAAGGGTCGCGAAGCAATGCGCCTGACGCCGGCAGAGGTCAGGCTGATTCTTATTGAGTCCCTGCAGTGGTGCGCCAACAACGCGGTCTACTTTTTGGGGCTTATCGGTGCGGCCACGTATGATCTGGCCGGCACGGCCTTTTTGGTTGCCGCCATTACGCTCGCGCGCAATCTTATGACGTCGGTGGGCAATATGGTGTCGGGCTCGGTCATCGATCGCTTTGGACCGCGCCGGACGTCGTTTGTGACGTGCGTGATTACGGCAGTGCTATCGCTTGGCGTGGGGTTAGCGCCGTTGTCTGTCCCCGGGCTTGTGTTTGCCGCGTGCGTCTTGGGACTTGCGGGCGGCTTTATCAACACCTGCACGCATGCGTTTCCGGGATACCTGGAGTCGACCACCGAGGGTCGTACCCGCGTGAACGGCCTCATGGTGTTCTACAGCAATATCGCCTATACCGCTGGCCCGCTGCTCGGTGGTGCCATCGTGAGCTGTTTTGCCACGCAATCGGTCTATCTGCTCATGGCGGGCATGATGGGTGTGGCGGCCGTGCTCTCCTTGGGCTGTCACGAGTGTGTTGCTCCCGCAAAAGGGGAGAAGCCGAAGGGCGGTATTCTGGGCGGTATGGCCGAGGGTGCGCGACTCACGTTTCGCGACCACGATCTGCGCCTCATCTTTATCTCGGGCTTTTTGGGTTTCTTTGCGTTTGGCGCGTTCGATTCGCTGGAGTCGTTGTTCTACCGCGATGTGCTCAACGTGGATATCGTCTGGCTGGGCTGGCTGTCCTCGGTCGTGGGCCTCACTTCCTCGGTGGGCGCGTTCATCCTGACCAAGCTTTCTGCTCGCCATGTCAACCTGCGATTGCTGCTCGGCGCGCTCATGGCCGTGGGCATTGGGTCCATGGTGTACGTGGGCACCGATATGCTGGGGGTCGCGATTATCGGTCAGGCGATTAACGGTCTGGCCTGGGGGTTCCTGGAGCCGCTGCAGATGATCTTGATTCAGGAGCGCGCCGACATCAAATACCTGGGGCGCATTACCGGCTTTGTGCGTTTTGGCCTGATGAGCGCCGGCGTGGTGCCGCTGCTGGCGGCTCCGTTTTTGGCGGAGGCTTTGGGCGTCCAGACGGTACTGTTTGGAGCATCGACCATTATTGCGCTGGTAGGAACGCTGTTCTTTGTCACACAAGGGAGACGCCGGGGGCGTTAGCTATACATCAAATTCTAATTTAATACCACTCACCAGAGAATTTCGACCGTTCACCGAGGATTGGAACAGATTGAAAAGTGGTATTAAAAACACGTTGGGTGTATGTCTATAATTGGTATCGAAAAGAAACGCGATGTATAGATTCGCGTGCAGGACAGAAAGGAAAAGCCATGAAGGAAACCGAGAAGATCGAGATCATGCATTTCGAACAGGTGGGCTATCTCGAGGACGGCAAGAACGTCTACGAGACCGGCAAGAAGATGACCGCGCTCGCCGACAAGGTCGCCGACGAGGGCTACGACGCCGTGTTCCTGATGGGCGTCGGCGGCACCT
>CABUUG010000220.1 GCA_902494605.1 uncultured Collinsella sp. | reverse complement strand
GCTGCGTTTCTCGGAATTTCCGCAGGCAGTCAAGGTTGCCTTTATCGCCATTATCATTGCCCTGCTCGGTGTCATTGCGTTTGAAGGATTCCAGCTGTTCCGTGGCCCCACCCAAGCGGAGTCGGAGACCCAGCAAAAAGAGGACGATAACCAGTACCTGGACATCAACACCCTCAAGGGCGACCCCAACGACGGGGACGACGAATAGCAAGAGCTGAAGGCAGCCGCAGGATCTCGCATTCAGCACCAGCTTCTAAGTGCTGTTTTGTCATCCATCTACACTTTTCCGAAGTTTTAAGGTGCCTATTTCGACACTTTTCCGTACTTTTACACGGCTGATTTCGGCACTTTTCCGGACGAAAGCCGAATAATCACTTGGGAAACCAACGCCGTTCACGCGTCATTTCGCAGGCGGCGCTTGATTTCCGTCCGTACACGTTGATAGACTTCCTCTTGCCCGCAAGGAGCGGGCACGTTTTATCCAGAGTCGGGGTAGAGAGTTGGCTCCACGATCCCGACGCCAACCGGCCAAGAGGCACGGTGGCCCTGCCAACATCGATGAAAGGAGTCCGTATGGACAATTTCCCTGTGCGCAGCGAGCGCAACTTCCACAACCTGGTCGTCAAACCGAATCACATGCATCTTCTGGATAAGCCAAATGGCTACGCCTCGGCCATGGTCAAGAACAGCCTCTCCCACCAGATGCGCTTTACGGTGCAGGTGCTCGAGGAAGAGCTCTGCGCCGCCGGTGACCCGCACGTGCTGCAAATCAAGCTGCTTGGAGACGATTCGCGCGAGCCGTCTAGCTGGAAGCTGTTTGCCGACGGCACGTGCGTCGCAAGCGGTTCGGGTGACTTTGCCCGCGAGTGCTTCTGAGAGAGCGCCGAGGTGTTCCTGGATCTGTGCTGCGACGCCGTCGACGCAGCCGAGCTGCGCCAGTGGAGCCAGGGGGAGTACGAGCTGCTGAGTGCCGCGCGTGGGATTGCGAGGGTGTAGGTGGGCACACCTACCACGCGATCCCGCGATAACGCCGTCGGTCAGGTTGTCCCTACCTGACTCTTTGATTCCATGCCTGGCCATATTGCCGTTCGCCTGTTCGCCTCAACAGTCGCCAACAATGCAACGCTATAATACTTTCAAACGCATTTGTATTGCATTTCGAGCGATGGGAGCGCAGATGCCTGACAGCTACAAGGAGCTCATCAAGAGCAATCCCGACGAGACCGAGATCAGAAGCTTCCTAGTGGACGGCGACCAGGTCTCCGTGACCCTGCGCATTCCCGATACCCTGCGCGACGCTGCGAAGGAGGAGGCAGCCCTGAGGGGCATGAGCTTCTCCGCCTTCGTGCGCACCTGCATGATCGAAGAGCTCGCGAAGAAGGGGGCATAAACTCATGCAGCCTGACTTCTTCGACAACAGGGCGAAGATCGTCAAGGACGACCTCGTCGCCAACATAGCCGCCGGCGATCGCGTGGCGATAGCCGCTTCGGTTTTCTCCATGTACGCCTACCAGGAACTCGCCAGCCAGCTTGAATGCATCGACGAACTGCGCTTCGTCTTCACCTCGCAGACGTTCACCAAGCAGCGCCCAGCGCGCGAGAAGCGCGAGTTCTACATCCCGCGCCTTTCCCGCGAGCAGGGCCTTTGCGGCACCGACTTCGAGATCAAGCTGCGCAACGAGCTCACGCAGAAGGCCGTCGCGACCGAGTGTGCCGACTGGATCCGCCGCAAGGCGCGCTTCCGCTCCTTCGAGGGCGAGG
>CABUUG010000219.1 GCA_902494605.1 uncultured Collinsella sp. | reverse complement strand
CGTGCGCGGCCTGGACGGCTGGAAGGAAGCCGTGGCCGATATCGATGGCACCAAGGTGCGCGTCGCCGTGGCACACGGGCTGGGCAATGCCGCCCGTCTGCTCGACGCGATTCGCGACGGCCGCGTGAGCTATGACTTCGTTGAGGTTATGGCATGCCCAGGCGGCTGCGTCGGTGGCGGCGGTCAGCCCATCCATGACGGCTGCGAGCTGGCGGCCGAGCGTGGCCAGGTGCTGTGGGGCCTGGATGCGAAGGCGGACATTCGCTTCTCGCACGAGAATCCCGATGTCCAGGCGTGCTATCGCGAGTTCTTGGGCGCGCCGCTCTCGCCGCTGGCCGAGGACCTGCTACATACCGCCCATCACGCCTGGTCGATGCCCAATGAGGGGGCGTGCTAGCGATGCACGCTTTTGATGTTGAGATGTCGCGCCGGGGGTTTGCCTCGGTGCTCGCCGCGGGCGCCCTGTCGCTTGCGCTCGCGGGCTGTGGCGGCGGAGCTACCGGTGCCGGGTCCGCCGCGGGCTCGGCTGCCGGGTCTGCGGCGGGCGGTTCTGCTGTCGAGCCGGTCGAGGTGCACGTCGCGTCGCTCAAGGGTCCGACCTCGATTGGCCTGGTGCAGTTTATGGACCAGGCTGCCGACGGTGCCACGGACAACGAGTTCGACTTTGCGATCAACACTGCCGCCGACGAGATCGTGCCCAAGGTGATTCAGGGCGATGTCGACATTGCCCTGGTGCCCGCCAACGTGGCGAGCGTGCTTTACAACAAGACCGAGGGTGCGGTGCAGGTCATCGACATCAACACGCTGGGCGTGCTGAACGTGGTGACGGGCGACGCGAGTGTGGCCTCGTTTGGCGATTTGGCGGGCCATACCGTCTATATGACGGGCAAGGGCACCACGCCGGAGTACGTCATGAACTACCTGCTGGAGCGCGCGGGCCTGACCGGCCAGGTGGCGCTCGAGTTTAAGAGCGAGCCCACCGAGGTGCTGTCGGCGCTGCTTGCCGACCCGACTGCCGTGGGCGTGCTACCCGAGCCGTTCAAGACGGCGGCCATCGCCAAGAGCGAGGGCAAGCTGTCGGCTCCGGTAAGTCTGACCGATGTGTGGGATGAGCTGGCAGGTGACACGGGTTCGCGCCTGCTGACGGGCGTGACCGTGGTGCGCCGTGTCTTTGCCGAGGAGTATCCCGATGCCGTGGCGGAATTCCTGAGCTGCCATGCTGCGAGCGTTGAGGCCGTGAACGCGGCGCCGGCGGACTGGGCTCAGTCCGTGGTCGATGCGGGTATCGTGGATAACGCCGCGATTGCCGAAAAGGCGATTCCCGGGTGCATGCTCGTGTGCCAGACGGGGAAGGATATGAAGGCGGCACTCGGTGGGTACCTGCAGGTGCTGGCCGATGCGGACGCGAGCGCCGTGGGCGGCAAGCTCCCGGCCGATGATTTCTACTACATGGAGTAGCCCGTGTGTGCGTTTGCTCGACACATGACAAAGCGTATGAAGGCGGTGGCGGCAGCAGGTGCCGTTGCCGCCTTTTGGCTTGCCGTGTGGGCTTTCGCGGCGGCGCTGGTGGCACAGCCGCTGATTTTGCCGGGGCCGGGCGCTGTTGTGGTGGCGTTGCTGCGGCTGGTGTGCGATGCCAGCACATGGACGATTCTGGTGGGCTCGGGTTTGCGAATTTTGGGCGGGCTGGCACTTGCCGCGGTGTGCGGCGGCGTGCTGGCGGGAGTCTCGGTGCTGTCGCGGTCGGTTTCCCGTCTTGTGTCGCCGGCGCTTTCGTTTGT
>CABUUG010000218.1 GCA_902494605.1 uncultured Collinsella sp. | reverse complement strand
TGCTCGGTCAGCTCCTTGATGCGCTCGGACAGGATGGCGACCTGAACCTTGGGGTTGCCGGTGTCGACCGGGGTGTTACCGAACTGGGCAGTCAGCTCCGCCTTGCGCTCTTTGGAAACAGTCATTGTTTCACCTTTCGTTTTGCGTCGCCATCGGGCGACTCGATTCGCCTCGGACTGGGAAGCCGCCGGTGGAGCGAGCAACCAAGGTCGAGGTACTAACAGGCCGATATGTTACCACAAGCAGCCCGCCCCTGCGCATCATCACCGACCCAACATGAATTCCATCGCACGGAGGCGCTGATCGGTGTGCGTGGCGGCCCAAACATGCGAAAGCCCGAGCAGGAATGCCGCCGTATGCGGGTCGATTCGCTCGGCCATGAGCGCATCGAAGGTCATGGACATGAGGGCGCGCAGCCATGCGGTCTCACCGGTCGACACCAGTTCGGCACCTGGAACGCTCGACGCGCACGACCCGCACATGAGACCGCCCGCCTGGGCTGAAAAATACGACAGCATGGGGTCTCCGCACAGCACACAGGCCGAAAAATCGGGACGATAGCCAACGTGCGATAGCAGCTTAAAGACATATGCCGCCACAAGTAGGTCCATATGTGCCGTGTCAAGCCCGCTGCCCACCAGGGCAAGCGCTCGCTGCGTTATGGCAAAGGTAAACGGGTCCTCGGCGTCCTCGAACGAGCACACGCGCGCGACCTCGGCGATCGCGCTTGCGGCGCAGGTCGTCTCGTAATCGGGCGCAGCGCCGAGCGGCGCCTCCATAAGCTCGGCCTGAGAAACCACGTCGAGTGACCGTCCATGTGCGAGCAGCATATCGACCGTACAGAACAGCTCGCAGCGCGCAGCCAGGCGTCCGCCGGGTTTGCGGGCGCCCTTTGCCACTGCACGAACCTGCCGTCCCCGCTCGTCAAGCATCGTCAAGATCAGGTCGGTCTCTTTGAGCTTCGTCTTGTCGAGGACGAGCACCTTGGTGCGATATGTCCGGGAGCCTACCATGCGTGCCGCGCGTCCTTAGTCCTCGGCGTTGTAGCCAAAGCGGCGAATCTGGGCCTCGTCGTCACGCCAGCCGGCTTTGACCTTCACGTCCAGCTCCAAAAAGACCTGCGTGCCAAAGATGCGCTCAAGATCGCGACGGGCGTCGATACCGATATGCTTGATCATCTCGCCGCCCTTGCCGATGATAATGCCCTTTTGGCCCTCACGCTCGACGTAAATGGTGGCGTGCACGCGCAGCACCTTCTTGGTCTGCTCGAGTGCATCGCAGCTCACGCCAACGGAGTGCGGGATCTCATCACGGGTGCGGCGCAAGACCTTCTCGCGCACAAACTCGGCAACGAGCGTCTCATCGGAAGCGTCGGTACCCATGTCCTCGGGGAACCAACGCGGACCCTCGGGCAAAAAGTGCGCAACGGTCTCGATGAAGGCATCGACGTTGAAGTTCTTGACCGACGACGTCACGATCTCATCGTCATATTCCATGAGCTCGTGGGCGGCCTTAAGCTGCTCCATGACCTGTGCGGGGTCGGCCTCATCGGCCTTGGTGAGCACCAGGACCTTCTTGGAACGGGCGCTCTTGACGCGCTCGGCAACCCAGGCGTCTCCCCTGCCGATCGGCTTGGTGGCATCAATCAAAAACGCGACGACATCGACATCGTTCAGCTCGAATAGCGCGCTCTTGTTGAGCTCGGATCCCAGGCCGTCCTTGGGCTTGTGAATACCCGGAGTATCGACAAAGACCAGCTGGTAGCCGGGACGGTTGACGACGGCGCGCATGCGGCGGCGGGTCGTCTGGGCCACCGGCGAGGTGATGGCGACCTTTTTGCCATAGCAGGCGTTGAGTAGCGTGGACTTACCGGCGTTGGGG
>CABUUG010000217.1 GCA_902494605.1 uncultured Collinsella sp. | reverse complement strand
GTCGTCGCCAGGTCGCCGGCACCCTTTCGGGCGGCGAGCAGCAGATGCTCGTTATGGGGCGCGCCCTTATGAGTAACCCCAAACTGCTTATGCTCGACGAGCCTTCCATGGGTCTGGCGCCGATTCTGATTGAGCAGATCTTCCAGATTGTCGAGGACCTGCACAAGGCCGGCACCACGGTGCTTCTGGTCGAGCAAAACGCACAGATGGCTCTTTCCATCGCCACACGCGGCTACGTGCTCGAGACCGGCAAGATCACCATGACCGGCACCGGCCAAGAGCTCCTGCACGACGACAACGTCCGCAAAGCCTACCTGGGTGGTTAATCCATTCAACAAAGGGGGCGCTGACCAACCCGGTCAGCGCCCCCTTTTAAGTTGAGGTGAAATAGGGGCTAAATGGGGGCGCTAGACGCCAAAACAGTCCCTATTCCACCGCAACTTCATGGGGATGTGTGACAATGCCCGTCGGAAAACGTCTGTTGTCTTTGGGGGTCCATCTATGCTGTACGAGTTTTGTGCCGAGAACTTTGAGCGAGTGCCAGCGGCCATCGAGGCCGGTGCGAGGCGCATTGAGCTGTGTGACAACCTCGCCGTCGGTGGCACCACGCCTTCGGCCGGCGTTATCAGCGCTACAACCAACTATGCCCACGAACACGATGCACGGGTGATGTGCATGATCCGTCCGCGTGGCGGCGACTTTCACTACAACCAGGATGAGCTGCGCATGATGGAGATGGACTTGGGCCTTGCCGTGAGTGCGGGCGTTGACGGCTTGGTCTTTGGCTGCTGCAAACCCTGCGCTGGCGGATGGGCGCTCGACGAGCTTACGCTTGGCGCCCTCGTGATGGCTGCGGGCTGCGCGACCGAGGAATGTAAGCGTGATCCCATCGACATCACCTTCCACATGTCATTTGACCAGCTCTCGCCCGAGGCTCAGCTCGATGCGATTGATACACTTGCCGACTGCGGCGTTACGCGCATCCTCACGCATGGCGGCGCTGCCGGTACGTCGATCGAGGATAATTTCGATTACCTGGCTCGTTTAATCGAGTATGCGGGCGATCGTTTGACCATCCTTCCCGGCGGCGGCATCACTACGGCAAATCGCGACGCGGTCGCGGCGGCGCTAGGCGTCTCCGAGCTCCATGGCACCAAGATCGTGCCGCTGGAGGTATAACCCGTGGCGCTGGTATTTGACGTTCAGCAGGCGAGCGGTAAGCCCGACGATAATCGTCGCCCTGGCACCGCGTGCCCCTTTTGCGACACGGAGGGACTTGCCAACATCATCCAGCGCGATGGTGACTGTATCTGGCTCGAGAATAAGTTCAAGACCTTGCGGGCCACACGTCAGACCGTATTGATCGAGTCTGCCAATCACGACGCCGACCTGGTGACCTATGAACCGGATGAGCTGCATCATGTGATGCGGTTTGCCCTGGGCTGTTGGCAGCAGATGATCGATTCCCAACAGTACCGCAGTGTGCTCATGTACAAGAACAAAGGCCCACTTTCGGGCGGCAGCCTCGTCCATCCACACATGCAGATTGTGGGCCTGGAACAGGAGGACGGCTATGCGGCGCTGACCTCAGCCAACTTTGAAGGCATCAGTGTCTGGCAACAGGGGAGAATCTCGGTCGACATCTCAACCGAACCGATCATGGGGTTCTTTGAGGTCAACGTCTCGGCTCCACAGGGAATCGCCGCCAGCGACGACGCCCGCGACCAAGCCGAAGCGGACCTGTTTGCCGATGCGATTCAGGTGGCCCTGCGCTATATCCTGCACGAGCACCATGGCGGTCGCGCGGAGTCGTACAACTTGTTCTTCTACCACATGGACGGCCGGACCATTGCCAAGGCTCTGCCACGTTGGGTGGTTTCGCCCTACTTTGT
>CABUUG010000216.1 GCA_902494605.1 uncultured Collinsella sp. | reverse complement strand
CCCGAAGGTTCCGTGCCGCTGCATACATATGCGACACTCCCTTCGTATGGGGATTGATATTGCAAGCAGGAGCGTACGATGGAGCGAACCGGTCAATCCGCAACGTGCCGCAGCGGCAACGATGACGGTAGGGGAGAAAACCGAGTGTCTTGAATGCAGTCAATTGCCCTCTCGAAGCCCCCACACGGCTGCACCTTGTCGATATGGAGGCGATTGTGGGTGCCCCCCTGTACCGCCCAATGTTTGACAATCTTGCTCGAGTTTCCTTCGCCGGGTTTGGCAGCTGAACCAAAGGCATAAAAACGCAAAGCTATAATAGCGCTCGTATGAGAAACAACGCGATTCGGACTGTCTATCCGCCCACGAGAAAGAATCGTCCATGAGCATATTCGACAAAGGCTTCGACCCGCTGCAGGAGATTCAGAGGGCCACTAAGACTGCCGGCGAGGCGGCGGCCATGATTGCCGAGGGGGCATCTGGTGTGGCGGTAGCGGCAGGCGCTACGATCGTGGACGCGGCGACAACGGCTGGCGCGGCGGTCGCAGGGGCGGCGGGCGGCGCGAAGGCCGCCCTCGACGAAATAGAGGCCGAAAGACTTGATGCGGGGAAGGCGGTGTACGCGCCCAAGGTAGAGGAAGCCCTGAGGGCGATTGAGGGCACCCGCGCACAGGAGCTACTCGGCTCGTTCCAGGAGTCTCCGCTCCCGTTGACGGAAGCCAATGCCGCCAAGGTGAAGTCAACCTTCCCGATACCGAGGGAACAGACCGTCGTCTGGGCCGACGCCGAGTTCGACCTCAGGCCCAGCGGCATCGCCATGACCGAAAAGGGCGTCTACATCAAGGCGGACGCCGACGCGTTCGCCGTCCCGGGGAAGGAACAGAGGCAGTCCCGCCTTTTCTACTTCGAGTGGGCGTATTTCGAGCCCGGCTCCTTCGCCTCCGACGGTGAAGGCAACCTTGCGCTCACCGTCGACGAAGCGTGCCGGGGCCAGTTCGTATCTCGCTGCCAGGCGCTCCGCGGCCTCGAGGATGACCGCGCCGCCGGCATCGACAGCGGGTTTGCCACGGTGGGCGATGCGGCGGTCAAAGCCGCGACAGTCGCGGCGGCGGCGACCATCAACAGCAACGGGGAGGTCTTCGTCGAGCAACGTGCGGCGGTCAACAACCCTGCGGGCCACGGAGAACTTGCCGAGGAGGCGAACAGCATCATCGACAGGCTCCAGGGACACCAGGCCGAGATTCTGGGGAGGGACAACGCGAAGAACGGCCCCGACCGAAGTGTCGACGGAGTTCTGATCCAGACCAAGTACTACAAGACGGCACGCGGCTCCCTCGAGGCATGCTTCGATTCGAGCAGCCATCAGTATCGATACCTCACAGAAGACCGCACGCCGATGCAGCTCGAAGTCCCGAAAGACCAGTACCAGCAGGTGCTCCGCGGTTTTGAGAAGAAGATTAGCCAAGGCAAGGTCCCCGGCGTCAGCGACCCCAAGGACGCCGAGAAGATCGTCCGCAAGGGCAAGCTCACATACGACCAGGCGGTGAACCTCGCCAAGCCGGGAACGGCGGAATCGTTGAAGTATGATGCTGCGACCGGCGCGGTCACATGCTCCTGCGCATTCGGCCTGTCGTTTCTGGCGACGACGTTCATGGCATACAGGGAGACCAGGGACATCACCGGCGCCGTCCAGGCGGGCATCGCTGCCGGCGTCCAGGTGTTCGGCCTGTCCTTTGCCCAGCATATGGTCGTCTCGCAGCTCTCCAGAACGGGGCTTTCCAACGCTTTGATGGCGCCCAGCCAGGCGGTGGTCGGCAAGCTCGGATTCAAGGCGTCCGCCACAATCGTCAACGGCCTGCGCGCCCTTACGGGCAAGACCGCCATCAGCGGGGCGGCCGCCTCCAAGCAGCTTG
>CABUUG010000215.1 GCA_902494605.1 uncultured Collinsella sp. | reverse complement strand
GTATGGGCGGGGCTTGCCGAGATGATAGACCCCTATGAGGACACGGCCGATGCGGGCGCCGCCGGCAAGACGGTCGTCGAGGAGCCAGAGTGGGATCTGATTGAGAACGAGCTGCGTGCAATTGATGCTGACGGCTTCCGATATTCCTTGCATTGCCAGGGCGATGGCGCCGTTCGTCGTACCGTGGCGCTCTATGCCTCGCTGCCTCGAGACGAGCACGGACGGATTCTTCGCCGCCATGCGATTACCGATCTCGAGAACTCTGACCCGACCGATCTTGTCGAGTTTGGCAAGTTAGGTGGAATTTGCGAGGTCTATCCGCAGATTCTGACGCTGGACCGGCGCGAGGATTGCCTGTCGATGATGCGTCGACAAATTGGCGAGACGCGACTTTTGCACAGCTGGAATCGCCGCGGCATGGAAGATTCCGGATGCACAGTGTGCTGCGGCACGGATCTGCCGCTGCTGATTCCGAGCCTGGGCGAGTCAATCTACAGCGCGTGCGGCGGATTCTTCGCCGACGGACTGCCCGTGAATGAGGTCAACACGCTGACGCTTGTCGAGCTCTTGTGCGCTTGGACTGCCGGGGGCGCGTACGACCTGATGCGCGAAGACGAGCTGGGTACGCTCGAGGTTGGCAAGCTTGCCGATATCTGCGTGCTCGATCGGGATGTGTTCGACCTCGATTATCGCGACGCACGCGATCTTGCGGTTGACATGACGATGTCGGACGGACAAATCGTGTTCGATCGAAATAAGGAGGCATAAGATGTCTGAATCCAAACCGACGCTGCACCGCGAACAGATTGCGGGCATGAATATCCACTACATCATGTGGTCGCTCGATTACTTCCTTGATGTGCAGCAGCGTTTGGGCTTTGAGTCCATTGAGCTGTGGTGTGCGGAGCCGCATGTGACGCTCGACCACACGGGCTACTTTGAGGCTGAGGTCCTGGCGAAAAAGGCTGCAGACCGTGGGCTTAGGTATCGTACTCTGTGTCCCGAGAATGTTGTCTATCCTTGGCAGTACTGCGCACGCAAACCGCTGCATGAACAGCGCAGCCTGGCGTACTTTAAGCACGGCATTGAGCTTGCCGAGGTACTTGGGTGCGACCGCATGTCCATCAACTCGGGCTGGGGCGACTGGGACGAGGACCGCGAGGAAGCCTGGAAGCGCAGCCGCGAGCACTTGTCCATTCTGGCGGAGTATGCCGGCGAGCACGGTCTGGTGCTTACGATGGAAAGCCTGCGTCCCGAGGAGAGCAACCTTGTGACGACGGTTTCCGATGCGAAGCGCATGATTGACGAGGTCGCGAGCCCGTACTTACAGCCCATGGTTGATACAACCGCGATGGGCGTTGCAGGCGAGACGCTCGAGGACTGGTTTGCCGCCTTTGGTGATGGGGCAATTCACGAGATGCACTTTATCGACGGTGACCCGTATGGCCATCTGGTGTGGGGCGATGGCAAGCACGATATGGACGCCTTCGTCGCCACACTCAACGCCCATGGTTTCGACGGCATGCTGGGCCAGGAAATCACGGACGGTCGTTACTACGATGACCCGGCGGCGGCAGATGCCAAGAACATGGCCGCATTCGAGAAATATCTGATCGACTAAAACAACCATCGGCCACGCAACCAACGTCATTGATTGCGGGCCAAATAAGAAAGGAACTGGATATGAACGCACACGATCTGATCAAAGAGGCAATTGCCGAGAAGGGCAAGTTCGACAGCGTCTACTGGATTGCTTGCGGTGGCTCCATGATCGATTTGATCCCGGCTCATGAGCTTCTGCAGCGCGAGGCAACCACCTTCACTTCGTATATCTATACGGCTCGCGAGTTCGATATCATGCGTCCGCGTCGTCTGGGCGAGAAGTCCCTGGTCATCGCTTGTAGCCACAGTGGCAACACCCCCGAG
>CABUUG010000214.1 GCA_902494605.1 uncultured Collinsella sp. | reverse complement strand
TGACAGGGGTGCTCGTGGTAAAGATGAAAGATGTGGCCGAGTTGGCGGGCGTTTCGAGCGCCGCCGTCTCGCGCTACCTCAACGGTGGGTATATCTCGGCGGATAAGGCCGAGCGCATTAAGCAGGCGATTGAGCTGACCGGATACGTGCGGTCCAGCCAGGCTCGTGCACTGCGCACCGGCTCCACCAAGCTCATCGGCGTCATCGTGCCCAAGATCAACTCGGAGTCCGTGAGCCGCATTACCGCCGGCATTGGCCAGGTGCTCGGTCGCCGTGGCTACCAGATGCTGCTTGCCAATACCGACAACGCCCCTGATCGCGAGCTCGAATACCTCGATTTATTCCAAAACCATCCGGTCGATGGCATTGTGCTGGTGGCTACTATGATTACTGACGAGCACCGTCGGGCGATTGAGTCGTGCCGCGTGCCCATCGTGCTGATCGGCCAACATGTCGAGGGCGTGGCGTGCGTCTATCACGACGATTACGAGGCCGCCTTTGAGCTGGGCCATGCGCTTGCGGGTCGCGTGGACGGCAAGATTGCCTATATTGGAGTTACCGAAGAGGACCGCGCGGCCGGTTATGACCGCCGTCGCGGTTTTGAGGCCGGCTTGCGCGCCGCGGACAACCCGCTCGATGCTGCTTTGATTCGCCTGGGCTCGTTTACGCTCGACTCGGGCTATGGTGCGGCACGTGAACTGCTTTCCGTCGCTCCAGATGTTTCGTTTATCGCCTGCGCGACCGACACCATGGCTGCGGGCGCGCTTCGTGCCATCGATGAGGTTCGCGGCATGGGCGAGGGTATACACCGCGTGAGTGGTTTTGGCGACAACGCTTTTTTGCGCGCGCTGACGGGCGGCATTCCCACCGTGCATTATGGCTACCTGACCAGTGGCGTCGAGGCGACCAATATGTTGCTCAACACGCTCGATGGCGTGGAGGGGGAGAGCGGTCTCAAGACGCTCAAACTTGGGCATCAGCTTATGAATGTCTAGGCTTTGGGCACGTCTGCCTGCCGCTGAGCCGCCTCTTTTTGCTTTAAAACTACCTTTCGCCGGCTTTTTCCTACCGTTCACCCTTCTGTGAAAACGATTACAGACATATGAAACTGAAAACGATTACAGTGTAAGTGTCAAAGATGGCCGGGTGCAGATGCGCCCGTTGGAGGAAAGGGAAGTCATGGACTACCGCAAATCAGCCCAAGAGGTGCTCGACAACGTCGGTGGCGCCGGCAACGTTGTTTCGGCCGCACACTGCGCCACGCGTCTGCGCCTGGTGATTGCCGATAACGCCAAGGTCGACAAGGAGGCCCTCGAGAATATCGACGGCGCCAAGGGCGTCTTTGAGGCCCAGGGCCAGCTTCAGATTATTTTTGGTACCGGCACCGTCAACAAGGTCTACGAGGAGTTCATCGCGCTCAGTGGCGTCGAGGCTGCCACCAAGGCCGAGGTCAAGGAGGCCGCGGCGCAGCAGCAGAACATCTTTATGCGTGCCATTAAGGTGCTCGGCGACGTCTTTGTCCCCATCATCCCCGCCATCGTGGCTTCGGGCCTTCTGCTGGGCATTATGAGCGCCCTCAACTTTATGGCCTTCAACGGCTTTATCGCGCTCGACACCAATAACTTTATTTATAAGATTGCCGACCTGGTCTCGGGCACGTCTTTTGGCATTCTGCAGATCCTGATCGGTTACTCCGCCGCTAAGGCCTTTGGCGCCAACCCGTATCTGGGTGCCGTCGTCGGCGGTGCGTTTATCAACTCCTCGCTGCAGAGCGCCTACACGGTTGCCTCCGAGGGCGTTCAGACTATGGTCACCGTCATTCCCGGCGTGTACAGCTTTGAGTGGGTCGGCTATCAGGGTCATGTGATCCCCATCGTCATCGCCTGCGCCATTCTGGCCTTCCTCGAGAAGCGCCTGCACAAGATCGTTCC
>CABUUG010000213.1 GCA_902494605.1 uncultured Collinsella sp. | reverse complement strand
GGCATGATCGCCTTCTGGCTGTACTACTGGCTGCTGTCCAAGAAGATCAACCCCATGGTGCTGATCGTGGCCACCATGGTCGTGGGCATCATCGGCGCGTTCTTCGGCGTGCTGGCGTAGGTTCCTGCGTTTTATTCTGCCCCCAAGGGAAACGGCGACCCGTTGCGGTCGCCGTTTTTTATTACCGAAAGTCAGCTGGAGGTGCTTCGTGATTCGATCTGACAATCCACCCGATAATGGCGTGAGCGGGGCGATGTATCTATTTGGCACGGCGCTCTTGTGGAGTTTTATCGGCATCCTCGTTCGCGCCAATTCGCAGTCAGCTCTTTTGATCGGTGCCGTTACGGCAATATTTATGGCGCTCTTTATCCTGCTCGTCGGTAGGCCCGTCCTCCGCGTCAGCCGTCTTATTGTCCTTGTGGCCGTCTGCAACTTCGTGACGGGCACCACGTTTAACTTTGCCAACCAGCTCACGACGGTCGGCAACGCGATCGTTCTGCAGTACACCTCGATGATTTTTGTTATCGTGTATCAGTCGCTCGCAACTCGCACGTTGCCCTCGCCTGCGAAGATTGCCTCCGTGTTGGTTGCTTTTACGGGTATGGGACTTTTCTTTTTAGGCGATTTGAGCGCCGAGGGCATGCTCGGCAACCTGCTTGCCGTCATTTCGGGAGCCACCTTTGGGCTGTGTTTCTTTTTAAACTCTCGCCCCGATGCGTCGCCCATGGTGTCCTCGCTCATCTCCTGCGGCATCTCGATACTGCCGATCGTCTATTTTGCCGGCGACCTAGGCTCCGTAAAACCCTTTGAGTGGGGGCTTATGCTGGTGCATGGCCTTTTTTGCAGCGGCCTTGCGAGTGTGCTGTATGCCAAGGGGATTGCGCGCACTAACGCGTTTGCGGCCAACTTGGTTTGCATGAGCGAGGTCGTGCTCGCTCCCTGCTGGTCGGCGCTCCTCTTTGGCGAGGTCTTTCGCTGGAACGAGTTTTTGGGCGCGGCGATAATCGTTTTGGTGATTGTAGGCAACTTGGCATACGATGCCTTTGGCGATGGCTTTCTGGTGGCGCTTGTCCGCCATCGAAACAAAGAGCGCGCCTGATGGGATACGTCTGCCGTTTACGGTAAAAAACACCCCGCTGAGCGAGTGGTATTAAATAGTAAGAACCTGTATATCTATAATTGGTATCAAATCATTTGTGCCTGGCATAGGTGTTAACAGCACACCAGGTACGCTTCGGGCCGTGTGGTCGAGTTTCCGGATTGATATCAACAGCGCGCGCGACGGTGACCGGCTATGACTCGAGATTTCCTATTTTGGAGGAACCATGCTTACCCAAGCAATCCTCGTCGGCTTAGTCGGAGCGTTTGGAGGCCTCGACTACCAGCTCGGCACCCTCTACGCGTTCCGCCCCATCGTCCTGTGCCCGCTCGTGGGCCTGGTGCTGGGGGACCTGCAGACTGGTCTTGCCGTCGGCGCCAGCCTGGAGCTGCTGTTCATGGGTTCGGTTTCCATCGGCGCCTACGTGCCGCCTAACGAAACGATCGGCGGCGTGCTCGCCTGCGCGTTTGCCATTCAGCTCGGTCAGGGTACCGAGACGGCCATCGCGCTCGCCATGCCCATCGCTGTCCTTTCGCTGACGATCGGCAACATTACTAGTGCCTTGTTCACCGTGTTTGTCGATATGGCAGACAGGTTCGCCCTCAAGGGAAACCTTAAAGGCATTTACGCCGTTCATTGGGGCATGGGTCTTTGGGGCTGCCTTGAGTATTTCCTGCTGTGCGGCGGCGCCTTCTATCTGGGCTCCGATGCCATCCAGGGCCTGCTCGACTTCGTCCCGTCCTTCATCATTGATGGTTGCGGCGTTGCCGCCAACATCCTGCCTGCCATGGGCTTCGCCATGCTCGGCCGCCTGGTGCTCACCAAGCAGCTCGTGCCCT
>CABUUG010000212.1 GCA_902494605.1 uncultured Collinsella sp. | reverse complement strand
GGAAATCCCGAGGATGTGCCGGAGGTTAGCAAGCGCGAACTAGCTCAGCAGATTTTGATTAATCCAGCTCAGGCTACTAAAAACAACGCTGCCAAGCGTAATATGTGCCTTGGTATGGGTGTCATCGTTGCCGTGCAAACCGGCGAGGATGAGATTTCGAAGCTTGAGATTCCGGTGACCGCGGGCGAAGTCAAGCGAGACTCCGGCCTATATCGGTCGTATCGGAACGTTGCGGAGCAGATCAAAGAAGCCTTCGACGCCATGGGGCGTCCGGAGCAATGATGTCTGCAGCATCAAGCGGTTGAGGAGCCGTGCCCATGCCGAGTGAACCATATGCGATTCCGCCCAAAGATTGCGCCTTTGAGGGCATTCTTTGGTATATCAATCATTATGACCTGCAGGGTGGCGACCGGCTGCCCGCCGAGCGTGTGCTCTGTGAAGAGCTGGGCGTGTCGCGCACGGCGTTGCGTGCTGCGATCGCGCGCCTTATTTCGTGCGGAACTTTGGAAAGCCGCCGCGGTTCGGGCACCTATGTGTGTCCTCCCAAACCGCTGAACATCTTTCAGGAAACATGGAACTATACGCAGGCGGTGGAGAGGGTTGGCTCAAAGTCGACCGCACGCCTGGCTTGGTCCAAGGTCGTGTACGCCGATATCGATCTGGCCCAAAAGGCCCAGATCGACCTGGGCATGCCGCTTTTCTGCATTCGACGTGTGCGCGTGGTTAATGGTTCCCCGGCGTCGATTGAGACGGCCCACGTCAATCTGTCTTTGTGCCCCTCGCTTCCCGATCACGATTTTGAGCAGGAAAGCCTCTACGACGTTTTGCTCAAAGAAGGGAATGTCCATGTGACGCACGGCAAGGAGTATATTTCCATCAGCCGTCTGAACGCCGACGAGGCCAAGTTGCTGGGTGCTCAGGAGGGCACGCCGGTGTTTTACAAGGCTTCGCACGAGCGTGACGAGAACGATGGCTTTGTCGAGTATTGCAAGTCCGTGATTCTGCCGACCAAGTATCGTTTTGCCGATAACGGCGAGGCAGACGGCGTTGCGACGAAGGTAGGTGTCGAATGGCTGATGCAGTAGAAGACTTGCCGGTTTACAAACAAATTCGCCGCTGCATTGCGGAGCGAATCGAGCGCGGCGACTACCCGACGGGCTCGATGATTCCGTCCGAAAACGAGCTGGCCGAGGAGTTTGGCACGACGCGCCTGACAATCCGAAGTGCCATGGACGAGCTGGTCAAAAGTGGCCAGATTCGTCGCGTGCAGGGCAAGGGCGCCTTTGTGGGACACAAGTGGTTTGACGAGCACGAACGCAAGGGCGGCTTCCGTCAGTCGGTTTTGGCGTCGGGCGCGACGCCGTCGGTGCGCATTCTGGCGCGCTCCAAACGCTACGCCGGCCCGTATTACGCCGACCTGTTTGGCATCGCCGAGGACGATCTGCTTTACTCGGTGCGCCGTCTCAACTGCATTGATGGGGAGCCCGTGTCGATTGAGATGACGCTGATTCCGTGTCTGCTGTTTCCGGGCATCGAAGACGTGGACATTTCGGTCTTCAGCCTGTTCGAGACCTACGACATGTTGGGGCGCAAACCGGACAAGTCGATTGAGAAACTCGATATTGAAGCGCTGGGCGCACGCGATGCGAGTTTGCTCAATCTTGAGCCGGGCGACCTGGCGCTCGTACTGGAATGCATGACCTATGACTCGAGTGGGCAGGCGATCGAGCATGCCAAGTCTTTTAACCGCGGTGATGCCGGCGGATATACCTACAACTATTAGCGTCTAGAGCATCCTCGTGCACGGCGGGGTGCTCATTTTTTTACGGACATGTGTCGCATGACCGATGAACGGCAAAAACTGACCGTCTACCGAGAGGGGAGGATGAAATCAAAAAATCGGTATTAAAAACGGCTAACCTGTAATCGTTCACTGGTATTAAGAACCTTTGAATTGTT
>CABUUG010000211.1 GCA_902494605.1 uncultured Collinsella sp. | reverse complement strand
CCCCACATTAAATATATACTGCATTTAGTATCGTTTATTTTCAACCCCCTTATTCATGCCTCTACGGCTACCCCGCGTAGCTCTTAGCCCATACCTTCTGGAAACCGTGTCCATCCGGAAAGCCCGTCCCACTCTGAATACATCCAGCGAACGCATGCGAGCGTGTTGTCCAGAACGGTCTCGTCATCGGGGTGATGGAAAATGTCACCACAAACGCTTGCCACGGTTGCGCCCACAAGTGGCAAGAAAAAAGCCTCGAGAGTTTCGAGGCTTTCACATTTGTATTGTTTTGCACGAAGGACCGCGAGCAGAGAGCTACTCGCCCAGCACGGCCTTCTTGGCCGCCGCCGCCATGTTGTCCAGATCATCCTTGGTGGGGTGATCCTTTGCGGCAACCCAGTTGTCGAGCAGCAACTTAGCGCGGGCGTTGTCGGGATCTTGCTCGAGCATGGCCTCGTAGCGCTGTTTGACCGCGGGGCCCATCTTGCCCTGGCACATTGCCCAGCCCACCAGCTCGGCATCATCGGCCAAATTGGAGGTCACGCGATCGATAATCTGCTGGTAATAGCTCTGATCGGCGCCAAAACCGCAGGTGCCAAACAGGAAGACGCGCTTGCCGTGCAAGGCGGAGAGCAACGCCGCGACCGAAGGCGTGCATGCGCCCTTGTCGCACCAAAAGCCAACGAGCACCGTGTCGGCCGCGCAGGCGCCCTGCGCCTCGAGCGCAACCTGATCTGCATCCGCATCGTCGCTCAACGCCGCGGCATGGACAAACTCAACACCTGCAGCCTGCAGCGTGCGCTTGATCGCACCCGAAACCATCCTGGTATTACCGCTCTTGCTGTTAACCACCAAAGAGCATGTCATAGTCACGTTGCTCGTTTCCCCCAAAACTAAAGCCACTAATGCAATTTATTAGATGAATATCTTAGTACTAACGTGACAGATGTAAACCACCTTCTGCCGATTGGCGACATGGGCGACACCGATGGGGGCAAAACGTCCGCAGCGCAAGCCCCCAAATACTTAAGACGTGGGACGAACAAATCTGATTCATTTGCCCCATATCTTGCTTACTGGGCGAATTGGCTGCGGTAGAGTTCGGCGTAGAAGCCGCCTGCCGCTAACAGCTCGTCGTGCGTGCCGCGCTCGATAATCTGGCCGTCGCGCATTACCAGAATGCAGTCGGCGTTGCGGATCGTCGACAGGCGGTGCGCCACCACAAAGCTTGTGCGGCCGGCCATAAGCTCGTCGAATGCCGCCTGCACCTGCAGCTCGGTGCGCGTATCGATACTCGAAGTCGCCTCGTCCAGCAGCAAGATAGCCGGGTCGGTGAGCATGACGCGCGCAATGCACAGCAGCTGCTTTTGGCCCTGGCTAAACGTGCCGCCGTCCTCGCCAATCACCGTGTCGTAGCCTTTCGGCAGCTGCACGATAAACTTGTGCGCGTGCGCGCGCTTGGCGGCTTCGATAACCTGCTCGCGCGTGGCTCCTGGGCAACCGTAGGCGATGTTTTCCGCCACCGTGCCCTCGAACAGCCAAGTGTCCTGCAGTACCATGCCAAAGGCACGACGCAGGCTCGAGCGCGTGTAATCGCGCGAAGCCTTGCCATCGACCGCGATGCGGCCGGCATCGATATCGTAAAAACGCAGCAGCAGATTGATGAGCGTTGTCTTTCCGCAGCCCGTGGGGCCGACCAGAGCAAAACGCATGCCGGGCTTGGCATCGATGCAGATATCCTGCAACAGCTTTCGGTCGGGCACATAGCTAAAGTCCACGTGTTCAAAGGTCACCTCGCCCTGCGGGGCGGCAAGCTCCACGGCATCTGGCGCATCGGGCTCCTGCTCGCGGGCATCGAGCAGTGCAAACATGCGGCGCGCCGAGGCATACGCGGTCTGGATCTGCGTAATGACGTTGGTGACCTCGTTGAACGGCTTGGTGTACTGGTTGGCGTAGGACAGGAAGATCT
>CABUUG010000210.1 GCA_902494605.1 uncultured Collinsella sp. | reverse complement strand
CCGTCCTTTTGCGGCGGCGTCACCATGACCACGCGCTTGACGCCGGCAACCTTGGCGGGAATGGCATTCATGAGCACCGTGGAGGGATACTGCGCGCGACCGCCCGGCACGTAGATGCCGGCCGCCGCGAGCGGGGTCACCTTAACGCCGAGCATCGTGCCGTCCGCACGCGTGGTAAACCAGCTCTGCTCGACCTCGCGCTGGTGGAACTCACGAATCTGGCGTGCAGCCTTTTCGAGCGCCGCGACAAAAGCGGGATCGAGGCCTTCGAGCGCGGCATCGATCTGCTCCTGCGGCAGGCGAAAACTCTGCAGTTCAACGCCGTCAAAGCGCTGGCAATAGTCGCGCACCGCGGCATCGCCATTGACACGCACGTTGGTCACGATATCGCGGGCGGCGTCGACGATGTTTTGCGGCAGCACGCCCTTACGGTTGAGCTGGTTGGTAACGAGGCGCTCACCGGGAGCAAGCTTGATGGTCTTCATATCGGTATCCCCTATCGGTCGAGGTTTTGTTCGAAAAACGAGAGACCGGGCGGCGGCGCCAGCCGGCCCGCAGCCCGGACGTTGGGGCGCCCGTGCGTGCTCGCGCTATTGTGCCGAGCCCGCAACGGGCTCAAAATGCTTGTCCTTCACGGCTGCCGCCAAGCGATCGGCCAGATTGCGTACGCGCGGATCCAGACGTGCAGCGCCCGGATTGACAAAGAAGCGGGCCGTGCAGTCCATGATGCGGCCGGTGATGACCAGGTCGTTGTCGCGCAGCGTGGCGCCCGTGGCGGTAATATCCACGATGCGGTCGGTCATGCCGACGATGGGGCCCAGCTCGATGTTGCCGTGCAGCGAGACGATATCGGCATTCACGCCGCGCTCGGCATACCAGGCACTCGCGATCCGCGGATACTTGGTGGCCACGCGAAGCGACCCGCGACGGGCGTAGTTGCGCTCGGCCTGGCCGGCGCGCCACGCGGGCTCCGCCTCGATAAAGGTGCACAGGCCGTAGCCCAGATCGACCAGCTGCAGCAAGTTGAGGTCGGCCTCGATGAGCGAGTCCCAGCCGCAGATGCCGCAATCGGCACCGCCGCAGCCCACAAAGGCGGGCGCGTCGCTGGGGCGCACGATGACAAACTCGATATCGCCGACCATGCCCTCGCCGGCACGTGTGTCGCGGCCGCGCACAATCAGGTGACGGCCGGGGTCGCGCAGCTCAGAGACGTCCAGGCCCGCGGCCTCGAGCACGTCGAGCGTATCAGCCTTAAGCGAGCCCTTGGGCACGGCGATGCGCAGCGGACCCTCGGCGCCACGGCCCGCGGCGTGATCACCATCGGAAGCGGCGTCCTCGGCCGAGGTACGCGCGGCCTCCAGGCGCTCGAGCGAAAAGGCGAAGCCCGCCGCCGGTACCTCGATGCCGTCGCCAAATGCACCGGTAAAGATGGAGTCGTAGCGACCGCCCGAGCCCACCGGATCGGGCAGGCCACCGGCATAGGCCTTAAAGACCAGGCCCGTGTAGTAATCGAAAGAGTTCATGATGGAGAAGTCGAAGGACAGCACCTGGGCGTCCTCGGGAGCCAGGCCCTCGACCAGGGCACGCAGCTCGCGCGTGAGCGGCGCAACAATGCCCGCCGCCGCCAGCAGCGCGTCGACGCGGTCGAGCACCTCGGCACCACCGTGCAGGCGCGGCAGCTCGCTAATGGCGGCCTTGACGGCCTCGGGCTCGGTGCTTTTCGCCACGCGGGCATCGAGGCCCACGAAGTCGTTGGCGTGCACACAACGCAATACCTCGGCAGCCAGCTCGCGATCTTCACACGCCGCAAGCAGTTCCTTAAACGGACGCACACTGCCCGCGATAATGCGCGCACCGGGAAGTGCCAGCTTGCGCACGGCCTCGGCGACCAGTGAGACAATCTCGACATCGCCCGCGGTGTCGCCCGCACCGATAAGCTCAAAGCCCAGCTGTGTAAACTGGCGCGAGCCGCCGGCATTGCGCTGGCACTCGCGAACCACCGGTG
>CABUUG010000209.1 GCA_902494605.1 uncultured Collinsella sp. | reverse complement strand
TACCTCCTCGACCGCATCGCCCCCGCATTATCGGCAAACGAGATGAATCCTGCTTGCATCAAAATGCATGCGCAGAGTCTCACCCGCCTGCGGCAGCTCTTCCACGGGTACACTCACCTTATTCACCTTCCACTGCAAACGCGTGGGCGCATCAGCACGCGGCACGTCCAGCAGCACCAGCCGCTCAAAGCGCGAATCGCTCACACGGGCCACGTGCAAATCATAGCTGTTGCGTCCCCGCTCCGCGCGATTGTCAACATGGAAGTAGCTTGCGCGAATGCCCAGGTACGCTGCATTATCGGGAACCTCGCGACCCACGTTAAAGGTCATGCCCCAGTCGAGGGCCTCAACTTCTTCGTCGCCGATCTTGCGCGCCCGGCTTGTGTTCTTGCAGCCCGTCAGGCGCAGTGCCGCCAGCGTCTGCGGACGGCGGACCACGTCCTCGACGGAGCCGATCTCCTCCACATGCCCGTCGTGCATCACGCAGATGCGCCCGCACAGGCGGCACGCTTCGTCGATGTCGTGGCTCACGTAGAGCACGGTGCGGTTGCACACATCGAACAGGTCGAGCATGTTCTGTTCGAGGGCGCTCTTAAGATAGGAATCGAGCGCGCTCATGGGCTCGTCGAACATAAAGATGCCCGGATGCGCCGCCACCATGCGCGCAAGCGCCACACGTTGCTGCTGACCGCCCGAGAGTCGCGCGGGATAGCGGTCGGCAAAATCGGCTAGACCGAAAATGCTCAGATAACGCTCGGCGAGCTTTTTGCGCGCCGCGGCGTCTCCCGCGCCCTTTACACCGGCGCATACGTTGTCGGCCACCGTCATGTTGGGGAACAGCTGATAGTTTTGGAACAGCAGAGCGCATTTGCGCTCCTGGGGTGACAGGTTGATGCCCGCCGCCGAGTCAAAAAAGGTCACGCCGTTGACGACGATCTTGCCCTCGTCGGGCGTCTCCACACCGGCAATGCAGCGCAAGGTGCAGCTCTTGCCGCAACCCGAGGCACCGAGCAGCGCCACACGCTCCTCGCCGGCCTCAAGCTGCATGTCGAGCATAAACCCGGGATAGCGCTTTTTAATATCCAGAACGAGCGACATGGCCTATCGACCTCCCTGCGAAGCGGCATCATCGCGCATGAGCTCGGCCAGCGCCTCGCAATCGATACGCAGGGCGTCGCCGCCCACCGGGTCGAGCGAATCGCCCTGTCCGGCGAGCTCTTTGGCCTGCTTGCGCTTCGCACGCGAAAGGCCCCGCTCGCGATACTTTTGCGAATGCGCGGTGTACATGTTGATGAACAGGATGACCAGGAAACTAAACACAATCACAACGGCGACCCAAAAGAGGGCCACCGAGGTGTTGCCGCCCATCCACTCAAAGTAGATGGCGATGGGGATGGTCTGCGTAATGCCGTCGTAGTTGCCCGCAAAGAACAGCGTGCAGCCAAACTCGCCCATGGCACGCGCGAAGGCGAGCACCGTGCCGGCGGCAATCGAGGGCCAGCCAAGCGGCATCATGAGCTTGGTGAAGATGCGACGCTCGGACCAGCCCAGCGTGCGTGCCGCATCGAGCATCTGCGTGTCGAGGCTCTCGAAGGCTCCGAGTGCCGTGCGGTAGACCAGCGGAAACGACACAACGACGGCCGAAATGACCGCCGCGGGCCAGGTAAAGACGATCGAGATGCCGTGCGCGATGAGCCACTGGCCCACCCCGGTCGAACGGCCAAACAGCATAAGCAGCAAAAAGCCGCACACCGTAGGCGGCAGCACCATAGGAATCGTAAAGACCGAATCGAGCAGGCCCTTGATGCGACTCGAGGTACCCATGGTCTTCCACGCGGCGAACAGGCCCAGCGCAAACGCGATCACCAGGGCAAGACCGCTCGTTTTAATGGACACCCAAAACGGGCGATAGTCGATGTCGCCCAAAAAGGAAGCCAGAGAGGTCAAGGGCCCCTGCTCATCCCGCAACACGACAGACGATGCTTCTACCATGTGAGCGCTATCAAGCCAACGCGCGCCGCCCTTGGCATCACCC
>CABUUG010000208.1 GCA_902494605.1 uncultured Collinsella sp. | reverse complement strand
TCGGGCGGCAGGTTGAGGAGCTCGTCGCCGGGACGGTGCAGGCAGACCTTCCTGAGCTTGCCGATCTCGGAAGGCACGTGCAGACCTTTCGTCATGGCCTCCTACCTTTCTTTCGGGCCCTTGTTAGGGCCGATTCTTTAGCGCCCCTCCGTGTGAGGCGTTATTGCTGACGACATATTTATATCCAAAATCAGTCCATACTTCCACCTTGCCCCCGAACGGTTTTATATGAGGGGTGAACGGCATACACATATACTTCACGCATGGCATACTTCGATTTAATAAAGTGTATTTACGTGCTTAAACGCGTTTTCAATCCAAAATCCAAATGGAACTAAACTTTGTTAAACCACCCTCAAATTGCATATTTCCAATAAAGCTATGAATAGAATTAGCGATTCATACCGTGTCTCAACCATTTTCATTTTTATTCAGAAAAAAGTTTGTCCTATTCATTTCTGGTAAACAAATTACCGTTTACCAGACGCTTGGTACCGTTCACCGGAAGCTCAGTATAAGGCCCAGCGGATACCGGCTCGCTTTACGGCCCCATTTGTAACAACTTGACTTCTCGGTATAGAAAAACGGACCTGCTTCCCCTGGGGAAACGGGTCCGTTTTCGATTATCTTCGGCCAATTTGGATAACGCCCTCGAAGATCATCGGAATCCTAGCGATCAAACTCCGCCAGGGCCTTGCCCAAAAGCCTTAAGCCCTCGCGCAGAACGTCCTCGCTCGCGCAGTAACCCAGGCGCACGCCGCAGGGAAGCTCAAAGCGGCTTCCGGGAACCAGCAGCACTCCCCTCTCGACCAGCAGGCGCTTGCAGAACTCCTCGTCATCCTCGGGAATGTCCAGCTGGATAAACGAGGTGGACACACCCTGCGGGGCCGTCCAGGAGACACGGTGCTGCGTATCGATCCAAGCCTGCGCGATATCGCGATTGCCAAACACGATCTTGCGATTGCGCTCGAGGATCTTGTCCTTGTGCTCAAGCACATAGGTCGCCAGGGCGTCGTTGAACACGCCGCCGCAAATCATGGTGTAGTCGCGGTAAGTGCGAATGCGATTGGATATCTCTTCGTCTGCCACGACCCAACCCACGCGTGCCGCAGGCGTCGAATAGGTCTTGGACACCGAGTTGGTGACGATGGCCTTCTCGTACACATCGGCCATCGACATAAAGGCCTCGGTGTTCTCAAGCGGCAGGTACACCTCGTCGCAAAGCACATAGGCGCCCACCGAGCGGGCGATCTCGGCAATCTGGCCGAGCGTATCGGCATCAAGCACCGTACCGATGGGATTCGATGCGTTGTTGATGCAGATGAGCTTAGTATTGGGACGCACCAGGCGCTTGAGCTCCGCGATATCGGGCCTCCAGCCAAGCACCTCGCGAAGCTCCCAATACTCGACCTCGGCGCCGAGCGTACGCGGAATCTCGTAGAGCGGCGCATAGGTGGGCCACTCGGCGATAACGTGGTCGCCGGGCTCGACCACGGCCATGATGGCGTTGAGGTTGGCGCCCGTGCAGCCATTGGTCTGCAGAATGTGGTCTGGATTGACCTCGCGACGATACAGTTTGGCGACCTCGGCCTTAAAGTCGGGCGAACCCTCGATCCAGCCGTAGTTCATCTTCTCGCGGTCCAGACGCTCATAGAACGTGGCGCCGTCCTGCTCGTCGAGTGCGCGCAGCTCGCCCATAGTAAGCGACGAAATCGTCGACTGGGCGATATCCCACGTAGCGCTCTTCTCCCAAACGTTAAGCCATTCCTCAACGCCGATTGTCTTGATGTCCATGGCCAAGCTCCTTACAAAAGCAGTCATCCAATCGTGTTGACGTTCCTCATACAAGAATGGGGCGGTGCGAATATCCGCACCGCCCCAATGGGAGACATCTAATGGCAGCTAGATGTATGTGTTAAGACCTGTACGGGTCCTTGAAGACCTTAGAGGTCCTCGCGCCAGAAGGGCATGCTCATGCAGCGCGGGCCGCCGCGGCCGCGGGAGAGCTCGGCGGAGGGCACGACGAGAAGGTCCAGGCCCTCCTTGTACAGCACGTCGTTG
>CABUUG010000207.1 GCA_902494605.1 uncultured Collinsella sp. | reverse complement strand
GCCGCGTTGCCGCGCGCGCTCTGTATATGGCTCGGAGTCGCATATGAGCAGGTGTGTTCACGGCTCCGGGAGAGACGACGCACAACTAAATAATCGACCGCAAAGCAGGTCCCCTAAAATTCCGGGTTTGAGCACGGCCGGGCAATCGCCGTCCGTCGTGCATCGATACCGCTGTTATCCATTTTTGGTTCGAGAGGGGAACCGTCATGGCTGAAGAATTCGATTTCCATCCGATGTGGGAGAGCCTCGGCATGAATCTTGCCGATCACGACATGCTGCTGGGCGCCGTGGGCCAGATGTACGGCGACATGTTCCTGACGCAGAACAATCGCCCCAAGTCCACGTCCTACCTGGACTTTGTGGCCACCAACATCCACAGCGGCCGTATTAAGGAGATGCTCGACAAGAAGGAGGCCGGCGAGGCCACCAAGATCGTCGGTTCGTTCTGCGTGTACGTGCCCGAGGAGATCGTGCTTGCCTGTGACGGCATTCCCGTTGGTCTGTGCTCGGGTGCCGATTGGGCAACCGATAAGGTCGAGGAGCACCTGCCGCGCAACACCTGTCCGCTTATCAAGAGCTTTGCCGGCTTTAAGCTGGGCGAGGTCTGCCCCTACATTGAGTCGAGTGACCTGGTGGTAGGCGAGAACACCTGCGACGGTAAGAAGAAAGCCTACGAGTTCTTTGCCACGCAAAAGAACATGTACGTCATGGATATTCCCAACGTGCACGACGAGTCGACGCTCGTGACCTGGAAGGCCGAGGTCAAGAAGCTCGCCGCCAAGATCGAGGACGAGTGCGGCGTCAAGATTACGCCCGAGCGTCTGAAAGCTGCCATCCACGCCGTCAATGAGAAGCGCCGCGCCCTGCAGCGCCTCGCTGAGGCCCGCGCTGCCGACCCTGCGCCCATCAGCGGTCTCGACAGCCTGCTGACCGTTCAGGCCGCCTTTATGGACGACACACCGCGTCTGACCGGAGCCATCAACGATATGGCGGCTGAGTGCGAGCAGCGTGTCGAGGCCGGCGAGGGCGTGGCACCCAAGGGGACCAAGCGCATCCTGTACACCGGTACGCCCATGGCCGTGCCCAACTGGAAGCTGTTCAACCTTATCGAGAAGGCCGGCGGCGTTGTGGTGGGCGAGGAGTCCTGCACTGGTTCGCGCTATTACAAGGACTTGGTCGATGAGTCCGGTGAGACGGTTGACGAGATGCTCGACGCCATCGCCGAGCGCTACTTTAAGATCAACTGCGCCGTCTTTACGCCCAACGACCAGCGTATGAAGGACATTGTCCAGATGGCCAAGGACCTGCATGCCGACGGCATCGTCGACGTGGCCTTGCAGTTCTGCACGCTCTACGAGATGGAGTCGTTTGCCGTGGAGAAGGCCGCCGAAGAGGCCGGCATCCCGTTTATGCACATCACGACCGACTACGCCGGCGAGGATGCCGGTCAGCTTCAGACCCGCATCGAGGCCTTCCTCGAGACGATTTAGCCGCACCTGCGCCAAGCTGCGCCGCCGGGTGTTCCTATCCACGCGATAGGGATTTCTCTGTTGTCATGCCGGTTGGTGTCCGGATGCACCGCAGGGCGCCGATTGGCTTCGCATAGCTGCCGGGGCGGGGATTTCTGCCGTCCCGGCAGATTCTATCAGTTTGTTCAGACACGAAAGGAACTCAATGAACAACGACCTTTTCAAGGCGGGCGTTTCCCGTCGCGGTTTTCTGACCGGCTCCGCTGCCCTGTGCGTCATGGCGGGCCTCGGCCTCACCGGCTGCGGCGGTTCGGGCGCCGAGAGCGGTAGCGCCGCTGCCTCCGGCCAGGATGTGGAGTATCGCGACGAGCTGCAGGTCGCGTTACCGGCGAGCCCGGACGGTCTCGATCCGCACACCACGTCGTCGCTTGTGACCATGGACATCATCTGCAACGTCGTCGAGCCGCTCTTTGGCCTCGATAGCGACTACGAGCCCCAGCCCGTGCTGGCCAAGGGCTATGAGGTCTCCGACGACGGCCTGACCTACACCATCAAGCTGCGCGAGGGCGTCACCTTCCACAACGGCAAGGAGTTTGGCTCCGAGGACGTCG
>CABUUG010000206.1 GCA_902494605.1 uncultured Collinsella sp. | reverse complement strand
CGTGGCGCACGTCGCGCGCCAGGTAGATCGACGTCTCGACCGACCAGTCGTATGCCTCGCGGCTGTTGAGCGAATTCGCATAGGCATAGCCTACCGGACGCCCGTCCAGCTCCATCACCAGATACGGATAGCGCTTGAGTGTACGCTCGATGCGCCCGGCGAACTCCTCAACGCTCGGCACCTCGTATTCGCAGGTAATCGCCGTCTGGCGCACATACGGCTCATAGATGGCAAGCAACGCCGGCGCATCATCGGGCGTCGCCAGGCGAATCGTCGGCTCGGACATCTCGGTCATACAACCCTTCCCCCTCAAAAACAGAGGCCGCCTTGCGCCAAACCCAGCGCAAGGCGGCCCCTCGTCATTACATCAGGCTACAGGACAGCCGCCAGCGCGTCGATATCCTCCTGCGTCGTGGCCCAGCTGGTGCAAAAGCGCACCACCGTGTGGGTCTCGTCGTACTTTTCCCAGTACTCGATCGAGGCATGCTCGCGAATGCGCGCCATGTCCTCGTTGGGCAGAATCACAAACTGCTGGTTTGTGGGCGTCTCCAAAAAGAACTGGTAGCCGCGCTCGTGCAGCACGCGACGAAGCGTCTGAGCCGTCTCGATCGCCTGGCGACCAATCTCAAAATACAGGCCATCGGTAAAGAGCGCCTCAAACTGCACGCCCGTCAGACGGCCCTTGGCCAACAGCGCGCCGTGCTGCTTAATACGCGGAATGGGATGCGCCGGGGCGTGCATGCCGCAGAACACCACAGCCTCGCCGCAGAGCGCGCCGCACTTGGTGCCGCCGATGTAGAACACGTCACACAGCTGCGCCAGCTCGGGCAGGGTAATGTCGCACTCATCGGCCGCCAACGCATAGGCCAGACGGGCGCCATCCACAAACAGCGGAATCTCGCGCTTCTGGCACACTGCGTGAATCGCCGCGAGCTCGGCCTTGGAGTACAGCGTGCCGTACTCGGTCGATAGACTCACGTACACGGCGCCCGGGAACACCGTGTGCTCATAGCTCTCGTTTTCGTAGAACACCTGGATATAGTTCTCGAGGTCCTCGGCGTGCATCTTGCCCTCGTAGCCGGGGATGGTGAGCACCTTGTGGCCGCCAAACTCGATGGCGCCCGCCTCGTGGCAGGCGACGTGGCCAGTCTCGGCAGCAACGACGCCCTCGTACGGCGCGAGCAGCATGTCGATCACCGTCGCGTTGGCCTGCGTGCCGCCCACCAGAAAAAACACGTCGGCATCGGGGGCCTGGCAGGCCTCGCGAATAAGGTGCTTGGCACGCTCGGTATGTGCATCGGTACCGTAGCCGGGCTGCGGCTCCATATTAGTGTCGACGAGCGCCTGCAGCACCGCCGGGTGTGCGCCGTGGGAATAATCGTTGTTAAACGCGAGCATGGCAATCCTCTCTTACCGGGTATCGGCCAGATGATTCAAACGGAGCTATTGTACGCCGTTGGGATAGGCAATACGCGCGGCAAGGCACTCAAGCGCCAGCACCAGGGCAAAGCCGCAGCTCACGTCACTCAAAAAATGCGCTCCGATCACGATACGGCCAAAGGCGACGAGCGCCGCGACCACAGCCGCCGTCCAAAAGACCACGCGGCGGCGCGACGGTTTTTCCTTAAAGGCCGCCGCGGGAAGCCCGGCGAGCATAAGGCCGATCGCCGCATGCGCCGTGTGTCCGCTCGCAAACGACTTAAAGCCGTCCTTGATCACGCCGGCGGCGATATAGGCCCACTTGTCGGGGTTGCCGATCACCCACCACGGCTGAAAATTGAGCCCCGGCGTGACCTCGATCACGCGCATGCGCGGGCGTGACCATAACGGCTTAACAATGACGTTGAGGATGATGGCCTGAGCGACCCACACGGCCAGTACCATCAACGCCCAGCGTGTGAGCTCGTCGGGCTCGGTCGTGCGAGTAAGGCGATAGACGACAAGGTTAGCGGCGATGACCAGCACAAACGTCAGTACCAACTGAACCGCGATGAGTTTGCCGCCAACCCGCAGGGACGAAACGATCTCGTAGCCGGCCAGGCCAATGTTGACGAGGATGCCGAGCACGGAGAGCCATTTG
>CABUUG010000205.1 GCA_902494605.1 uncultured Collinsella sp. | reverse complement strand
GTGACGAGGGCATTACCTTTGAGGAGTCGCTGACCGCGGCACCCGAAAACGCCGGCGTCATTGGCGACCGCGTGCGCGTGGCGGCGGCGGATTCTGCCGACCGTGCTGTTCGCCAGGAGGCCCATGCTTCCATTCGCGAGCGTAAGGCCGACGCGCTCAACGCCCGCTCGCTCGAGGCGGGTGCCGACCAGGCTGCCGCCGGCGCCGCCGTGCCCACTATTTCGCGCGGACGTGTGACCTTTGTCGATGCCGCCTTGCCGCAGGGCGTAGTGGTGCCCGATGCCAACCTGGCCGTGTTCTCGATCGCCGATCTCAACGCCCGCATGGACGCCAACCGCGCGCGCAGCCGCCGCAAGGTTGACATTACGCAGATCACCTTCCCGTTTAAGCCGGGCGACTACGTGGTGCACGCCACCCACGGCATCGCGCTCTTTAGCGAGATCGCGCGCCAGGAAGTGGGCGGCAAGGAGCGCGACTACTTTTTGCTGGAATATGCCGACGGCGACAAGCTCTACGTGCCGCTCGAGCAGGTCGACCGCATCACACGATACGTTGGCCCCGACGGCGACAAGCCGCGCCTGACCAGGCTCAACACCGCCGACTGGACGCGTGCCACGAACAAGGCGCGCAAGAACGCCAAAAAGCTGGCGTTTGACCTGGTCGACCTGTATACGCGCCGCTCGTCGATTACCGGTATCGCCTGTCCGCCCGACACGCCCGAGCAGATCGAGATGGAGGAGAGCTTCCCTTACGACGAGACGCGCGACCAGCTGGAGGCTATCGCCGATATTAAGGCCGACATGGAGGCGCCCAAGCCCATGGACCGCCTGCTGTGCGGCGACGTGGGCTTTGGCAAGACCGAGGTCGCCCTGCGCGCTGCCTTTAAGTGTGTGGACTCCGGCCGTCAGGTCATGGTGCTCTGCCCCACAACCATTCTGGCCCAGCAGCACTACGAGACCTTCTTTGAGCGCTTTGCCCCGTTTGGTCTGGAGGTCGAGGTGCTCAGCCGCTTCCGCACGCCGGCGCAGCAGAAGCGCGCACTCAAGGCGTTTGCCGAGGGCACGATCGATGTGCTCATCGGCACGCACCGCCTGCTTTCGGCCGATGTGAACCCCAAGAACCTGGGCCTGGTGATTATCGACGAGGAGCAGCGCTTTGGCGTGCAGCACAAGGAGCAGCTCAAGAACCTGCGCGAGCAGATTGACGTGCTCACGCTTTCGGCAACGCCGATTCCGCGAACCATGCAGATGGCCACGAGCGGCGTGCGCGACATGAGCCTGATCACCACGCCGCCGACCGGGCGCCGCCCCGTGATCGTGCACGTGGGGGAGTACGACCCCGACGTGGTGAGCGCGGCGATTCGCCTGGAGGTGGGTCGCGGCGGCCAGGTGTACTACGTGTCCAACCGCGTCAAGACCATCGATGACGCCGTGGCGCGCGTGCACGAGGCCGCGCCCGAGGCGCGTGTGGGCGTGGCGCACGGCAAGATGAGCCCGCGCGAGGTCGAGGACGTGATGATCGAGTTCGCGACCAAAAAGATCGACGTGCTCATCGCCACGACCATCGTGGAGAGCGGCATCGACAACGCGACCGCCAACACGCTCATCATCGAGGACTCGCAGCGCCTGGGTCTGGCGCAGCTCTACCAGCTCAAGGGCCGTGTGGGCCGCTCTGCCACGCAGGCCTACGCGTACTTTATGTTCCCGGGCGAGCTGCCGCTCACCGAGGAGGCGACGGCGCGCCTGACCGCACTTTCCGAGTTCCAGGACCTGGGCAGTGGCATGCGCATCGCCATGCGCGACCTGGAGATTCGCGGCGCCGGCTCGCTTATGGGAGCCGAGCAGCACGGCAACCTGTCGAGCGTGGGCTTTGACCTGTTTACGCAGATGCTGGGCCAGGCCGTGGCTGAGGCGCGCGGCGATGACGACGCCGGCGTGGAGGCGGCGAGCGTGGGTATTAACCTGCCGGCCGACTACTTCTTGTCCGAGGAGTACCTGCCGGCGGTGGACCAGCGCGTGCTCGTGTACCGTAAGCTCGCAGCGGCCGAGGACCTAGAGAGCATCGATGAGGTGCAGGAGGAGACCGAGGCTGCGCATGGCGAGCTGCCGCTGGCGGGACTCAACC
>CABUUG010000204.1 GCA_902494605.1 uncultured Collinsella sp. | reverse complement strand
GGACCTCTCGGGGGTTATGCTCTTTGTGCCTAAGCTCATGTTCAACGCTGACGGCATGACGCTTGACGAGTATCATCGTGACGATTTACTCGCAAGCCTTACCAGTCGCGGCGCCGAGGTTCATGTGGTGTCGACCATGCCGCATGAGCTGCTCGATACCCTGGAGCACATCCTTGGCATTGTGCCCGCGGACTCTAACATTTCCACTGACCCTACCCATTAAAGGAGTGCAGATGAAACCTATCGTCGCCGTCGTCGGACGCCCCAACGTGGGCAAGTCCACGCTCGTTAACCGCCTGGCCCAGACCTCGGACGCCATCGTCCACGAGTCCCGCGGCGTCACGCGCGACCGCTCGTACCACACGGCCGATTGGAACGGCCGCGAGTTCACCATCGTCGACACGGGCGGCATCGAACCGCTCAAGAGCGATGACGTCTTCGCCACGTCCATTCGCGACCAGGCCCTCGCCGCCGCCGAGGAAGCTGCCGTCATCCTGTTTGTGGTCGACGGCCGCACCGGCGTCACCGAGGAGGACGAGTCGGTCGCCCGCATGCTCAAGCGCTGCGACAAGCCGGTCTTTCTGCTGGTGAACAAGCTCGACAACCCCGATCGCGAGAACGACAGCATCTGGGAGTTCTATTCGCTCGGCATCGGTGAGCCCACGCCGCTCTCGGCCCTGCATGGTCATGGCACGGGCGACCTGCTCGACGATATCGTGGCCCTGCTTCCGGAGGAAGAGGACGAGGTCGCCGATAAGTTCCCCGACGCGCTGAACGTCGCCATCATCGGCCGCCCCAACGCCGGTAAGTCCTCGCTGTTCAACCGCATCCTGGGCGCCGACCGCTCCATCGTGTCCAACATTGCCGGCACCACGCGCGACGCCATCGACACAGTCGTCGAACGCAACGGCAAGCACTACCGCATGGTCGATACCGCGGGCATCCGCAAGAAGAGCACCGTGTACGAAAACATCGAGTACTACTCGATGGTCCGCGGCCTGCGCGCCATCGACCGCGCCGACGTGGCGCTGCTCGTCGTCGACGCCTCCGTGGGCGTCACCGAGCAGGACCAGAAGGTCATGGGCTTGGCCATCGAGCGCGGCTGCGCCATCGTGGTGCTGCTCAACAAGTGGGACCTGCTCGACGATGACCGCAAGCGCGAGGCCTGCATGGAGACCATCGACCGCCGTCTGGGCGTCATGGCTCCCTGGGCCCAGTACCTGCGCATCTCTGCCCTCACTGGCCGCAGCGTCGAGAAGATCTGGGCGATGGTCGACGCCGCCGAAAAGACGCGCTCGCAAAAGATCAGCACCTCGCGCCTCAACACGTTCCTCACCGATCTGCGCGAGTTCGGTCATACCGTGGTGGACGGCAAGCGCCGCCTGCGCATGCACTACGTGACCCAGACGGGCGTCAACCCGCCGACGTTCACGTTCTTCGTCAACCACAGCGATCTGGTCAACGACACCTACCAGCGCTACGTAGAGAACCGCATGCGTTCGACCTTCGACTTTGCTGGCACGCCCATTCGACTCTTCTTTAGGAAGAAGGAGCAAAAGGATGCATAATCCGATTCTGCTGACCGCCATCTGCGCCGTGGTCTCGTTCTTTATCGGGGCGATTCCGTTTGGCCTGATCCTGGGCCGCGTGTTCAACCACACCGACATTCGCAAGGCGGGCTCCGGCAACATCGGCACCACCAACGCGCTGCGTGTGGCCGGTCCCAAGGTGGCCGCGCTCACGCTGCTGCTCGACTGCCTTAAGGGCGCCATCTGCGTCCTTATCGCGCGTCCGCTCATTGCCGACTTGGGCTATGGCTTCCCCGTGAGCATTATGGCCCCCGGCGCCGCCGGCGACTGGATGCTCGGCGTCATCTGCCTGGCAGCGGTGTGGGGCCACATCTTCTCGCCCTACCTCAATTTCCATGGCGGCAAGGGAATCGCAGTTGGCCTGGGCGTCATCCTCGCCTGGTATTGGCCCATTGGCCTGTCGCTGCTGGGCATGTTTATCGTGGCCGTCGCCATCACCAAGTTTGTGTCGGTGGGCTCGCTTGCCGCGGCCATCGGTCTTCCCATCGCTGCTTGCGCGGTCTTTCCGTACAGCAGCCTGGGACTTAAGTTTTGCATGGCGATAATCGGCATCACCGTGGTGTGGGCCCATCGCGCGAACATCAAAAAGCTCATGACCGG
>CABUUG010000203.1 GCA_902494605.1 uncultured Collinsella sp. | reverse complement strand
TATGTCCGTGGGCGGCATGATCGCTACGCTGATCGGCGCCACCACCCCGCTGCAGTTCGCTGAGGGCACCGTTGTTATCCAGGACATCCTGGACGGCATGATGCCCCAGATGATCTCCCTCGGCCTCACCGGCCTTATGTACTGGCTCATCAAGAAGAACGTCAACACCGGTTGGCTTCTCGCGATCGCCATCGTGGGCGGCATCGCCCTCTCCGCGGCCGGCATTCTGGCCTAGTCGCGACCAAGCGCCTAACCGCTTTCCCCCGGGGGCCTGCCTGGCATCCCATACCCCAGGCAGGCTTCCATCCCCAAAATGCGACAATGGGACAGTCCCCTTGTCGCATCCTCAACGGACCGGCGACTCGGTCCAAACCACGGTAACCCTGCGAGCGCCCGGCAATGTGGCGCCGCAAAAATCGAAAGGAATGTGTCAGATGTACGAGATCGACCTTAACCTCCCTAAGCAGATCGTCGCTGACGTCCTGTCCAACCACGAGATTCACAGCGTCGCCTTCGTCGGCTGCGGTGCTTCCATGTCCGACCTTTACCCCGCCAAGTACTTCCTGGCCAACAACACGGACAAGCTGAACGTTCAGATCTTCACCGCTAACGAGTTCAACTACGACACGCCCTCCTGGGTCAACGAGCACACCTTCGTGATCACCTGCTCCCTCGGTGGCTCCACGCCCGAGACCGTCGAGGCCAACAAGACCGCCAAGAAGCACAACTGCCCGGTCGTCTCCCTCACCAACAAGGCTGGCTCCGCTCTGACCGTCGACGCTGACTACGTCATCGTTCACGGCTTCCACGCCAACTTCGCTGCCAAGTGCGAGAAGCCCGGCTACGCCATCGCTCTTGCTGTCGAGATCCTTCAGCAGACCGAGGGCTATGACCACTACGAGGACATGATCACCGGCCTTACCAACGTCTTCGAGCTCTGCGAGAACGCCGCTCAGCACTGCAAGAAGCTCGCCAAGAAGTTCGCTGAGGACTTCAAGGACGACAAGATGATTTACTTCATGGCCTCTGGTGCCTCCGAGAAGATGGCTTACTCTCACGCCGCCTTCCTGTTCACCGAGATGCAGTGGATCGACGCCGCCGCCTACAACACCGGCGAGTACTTCCACGGCCCGTTCGAGGTTTCCACCGAGGGTAAGCCCTACGTCTTCTTCATGTCCGATGGCGCTACCCGTCCGATGGACGCCCGCGCCCTCACCTTCCTTGAGCGCATGGGCGCCAAGGTCGCTCTGATCGACTCCAAGGATTACGGCCTGGCTGACGCCGTGCCCGCGAGCGTCGTCACCTACTTCAACCCGCTGCTGCACCTCGCCGTTATGCGCGAGTATGGCAACCAGATCGCCGAGGCTCGTCAGCACCCGCTGCCCATGCGTCGCTACATGTGGAAGCTTTCCTACTAATCACAAGTAAGTAGACCTTACGGGTTGATTGAGAGGGGATGGGGTTTGTGCCCCGTCCCCTTTTTTGCTCTTGGGAGGGCACGCCTGTCGCGTCGCAAAACCCAGGATAAAACCTACCAAAATAAACCTGTCTCTATTTGGCAGGTGGGAGGAGATGCGTATGATCAAAGCAGTGCTGTTTGACATGGACGGCGTGCTGGTCGATACCGAGTGGTTCTACAACCGTCGTCGCGTGGCGTTTATGGAGGAGAAGGGGTTCCACTTTGACGAGATCCCCGATCTTTCGGGGTCTAACGAGCCGGCCATTTGGGAGGCGCTGGTGCCCGACGATGTTGAGCTGCGCGAGCGCCTTCGCGTGGAGTACAAGCAGGTCTACAGCCCGGACCACCCCGTTCCGTATGCCGAGCTGCTCAACGAGCAGACGGAGCCGGTGATGCGCGCACTGCACGAGCGCGGCGTGAAGTGTGCCATCGCGAGCTCGTCTTATCGTGAGCTCATTGACGAGCTGGTAGAGATTGCCGGTATCGCCGATGTGCTGGACTACACCATCAGCGGTCACGAGTGCAGTGCGTTTAAGCCCGACCCCGAGATCTACCTGCGTGCCAAGGAGGCGCTGGGGGTGGAGCCTGCCGAGTGCCTGGTTATCGAGGATTCGCCTTTGGGGATCGAGGCTGGCAAACGTTCCGGCGCCCGCGTCCTGGCACTGCGTCCGCACGAGGGCGTCAACCTCGATCAATCGCGAGCCGATGCCGTTATTGATAATCTGACCGACATTTTGGCCGCTTTGTAGTGTCAATCCGCCGCGAGAAGCACGGGTTCAAACGTTTTTTGCGGTGGACTGGCTCAATTTGG
>CABUUG010000202.1 GCA_902494605.1 uncultured Collinsella sp. | reverse complement strand
TGTGCCCAAAAGTTCGGCCGCTGGTACGACATGTGTTGGATGGAGTTGGTCCTAGCCGAGCGCGTTCCCAACCAACCCAAACCAACCTGGTTCCCCGACCTCCTCGCCTAAAACCACCACGAAGGTGCCTGTCCCCTTTGCGGTGGTTAGCCGATGGGTTCGGTGTATTTGGCGCGGTCGGTGCGTTGGATGCGCTTGGAGACATGGAGCGGGCGGCCGTCGGTGTCGTAGACGTAGTCGGTGATCAGGATCAGTGCCTGTCCGCGCTCGACGTTGAGCAAAAACGCCTCGTTTTGCGAGGCATAGCACACCTCAAAGGTCTTGTGCCCCTGTGCCGGTGCGCGATGGAACTCCTGTCGCAGCGTGGCGTAGAGCGAACCGTTGATATCGCGATCGATGAGCGTCTCGAAGCTTGGCGGCAGGTAGGTGGTCTCCAAGCACAGTGGCGCATCGTCCAGATAACGCAGGCGGACAAGTTTGACGAGTTTGCTGCCCACGGCGGCGTCAAAGAACTTAGCTATGCTGCCGGCCGCCTTGGCAAAGCCCGAGTCCACGGTGCGCGTGGTGGGCTTCATGCCCTGGCCTTCGACCTGCTTGGTATAGCTCGAAAACACCAGGTTGTTCTCGTGGAGCGCGGGCGTGTCGGCCACAAAGGCGCCACGCCCGCGCTCGGTGCGCACCAGGCCCTCATCAATGAGCACCTTAAGGGCGTGGCGCACGGTGCTGCGCGACAGCCCCGATTCGTCCATGAGTTCCATCTCGGACGGCAGCTTGTCTTCGCGCGCGTAGACGCCGGCGGCGATGCGGTCACGCAGCATGCCCGCCAAGCGCTCGTATTGGGCCAGTTTCTTTTTAGACGAAGTCCTCATGAGATCAGCCTGTATCTAACTTGTATGCTTACCTAATCAAGCATATATTCAATATAACAACAAAACCGCTGGTAGCGATTTATCGAAAACCGCATCAGCAAAATTTCTAAGACAAATATAGCATACAACTAGTCGACATAACCAAAGCATGTATGTAACTTGTATGCCATCGAGAGCATCAAACGAGAAGAAAGGCTGATGCACGATGACTACTCAGGAACAGGTTAAGGATGTCGTCTCCCAGGTTTTGGCTGATAAGGCAGACAAGGGCGGCATCAAGCGCGTCGTGTGGATTGGCGCCGGCGGATCCAACGGTGGCAACTATCCTGCCCAGTACTTTATGGAGCACGAGGCCACGCAGGTCGTGAGCTCTAGCTACACCAGCAACGAGTTCGTGCACGCAACTCCTGCTTACGTTAACGAGAACACCCTGGCCGTCGTCGTGTCCATGCGCGGTACCAAGGAGACCATCGTCGCCGCCCAGGTCGCCAAGGACCACGGCGCCAGCACCATCGCCATCTATGTTGACGAGTCCGGCCTCACCGAGGTCTGCGACTACAAGATCCAGTATGACAGCCTGGCCGTCGACGAGTCCTGCATGGGCCGTACCAACTCCGCCGTCGTGACCATGATCGCCATGGAGCTCACGCAGCAGACCGAGGGCTATGCCGAGTACGAGACCGCCATGGCCGCCTTCGACCTGATCGATCCCATCTACCGCAAGGCTGTCGAGTACACCCGTCCGCTCGCTGCCAAGTGGGCCGAGCAGAACGCCGACAAGCCCTGCATCAACGTGATGGCTCAGGGTCCGCTCTTTGGTGCCGCCTACGTCTTTAGCATCTGCAACGTGCAGGAGATGCTGCAGATCGACTCCTGCACCATCAACACCTGCGATTTCTTCCACGGCCCCTTCGAGATCCTGGACAAGCGCACCTCACTGTTCCAGCTCATCAGCGTCGGCCGCAGCCGCTGCAACGACGAGCGCGGAATCCGCTTCGTCAACCAGTACGGCGGTGAGCGCGTCTACCAGCTCGACGCCAAGGAGCTCGGCCTCAACGACATCAAGGACAGCGTGAGCGAGTACTTCAACCACCTGATCTTTGCCCCGATCCTCAACAACGTGTACATGCGTGCGCTCTCTGTCGTCACCCACAAGGACTACATGACGCGCCGCTACATGTGGAAGCTGGATTACTAAGGGATAGAGCGGCCTAACAGCCCAATACCCCTCATGAGTTGCGGTGGAATAGTTCCTGTTTGGAGGCTTGAAGTCTCTATTTAGGAACTATTTCACCGCAATCGCCAAGTGATCCGCTGGGAACGGAGGAAAACGGATCACTGAGGGGCTGGTCTGAGTCGGTGATCCGCTTTCCTCCGGCCCCAGCGGATCACTTTTCCGCTCGCC
>CABUUG010000201.1 GCA_902494605.1 uncultured Collinsella sp. | reverse complement strand
CTTTCGACGGCGCCCGACGTCGAGACGTTGCGCGTTCCCGGTCTGGTCGGCACCTCGCCGTTTAAGGCCTCCGCAGATAGCGCGAGCGTGCTGTCCATGAATGGTCGCCGCGTGTTCAAGTTCGGCGTCAACGCCATCTGCGACACGGTCCATAAGCTTGCGAGCGATGCGGGCATTTCGGTCGAAGACATCGATCATTTTGTATTCCATCAGGCTAACGAACGAATCCTGAGTCAGGCGGTCAAGCGTCTCGGCGTGCCAGACGAGCGCGTGGTTCGAACGCTACGCGAGACCGGCAACATTTCGAGCGCCTGCATTCCCTTTGCGCTTGACCGGCTGGCACGTACCGACGCACTGAATGAGGACGACACCATCGCCCTCGTTGGATTTGGCGCCGGTCTGGATATAGGTGGCTATCTGCTTCGTTGGAAGTAGTCGCACATAGGAAATAAAAACGCCCCTAGGGCACAAACAAAGGAGAACTACCATGGCAGATCAGAAGACCTTCGAGCGCGTTTGCGACGTTATCCGCGAGACCGCCGGTCTTGACGATGTCGAGATGAAGCCCGAGTCCACGCTCGAGGAGATTGGTCTCGATAGCCTGGGCACCGTCGAGATCCTCGTTGCCGTCGAGGACGAGTTTGGCATCCAGCTCGATACCGAGGAGAACCCCAAGACGGTCGGCGAGTTCGCCGATACGGTTGAGGCGGCATTGGAGAAGTAGAGATGCTCAAGACTCCTCTCTGCGATCTGCTCGGCATCGAAAAGCCCGTGTTCCAGGGCGGTATGGCCTGGATTGCCGATGCCTCGCTGGCGTCCGCAGTGTCCGAGGCGGGTGGCTTAGGCATCATCGCGGCCATGAACGCCGACGCCAACTGGCTTCGCGACCAGATTCATGAGCTGCGCGCCAAGACGGATAAGCCCTTTGGCGTCAACGTCATGCTCATGAGCCCGTTTGCCGACGAGGTCGCGCAGGTCGTGATTGACGAGCGAGTGCCGGTCGTCGTGACGGGCGCCGGCAATCCCGCCAAGTACATGAAGGCGTGGAACGAGGCGGGCATCAAGGTCATCCCGGTCGTTGCCTCGGTGGCGCTGGCGCGCCTCGTGGCACGTCGTGGAGCCACGGCGGTTGTTGCCGAGGGTACCGAATCGGGCGGCCATATTGGCGAGACCTCGACGATGGCACTGGTGCCGCAGGTCGTCGATGCGGTTGACATTCCCGTCGTGGCCGCCGGCGGTATTGCCGACGGCCGCGGCGTGGCGGCCGCCTTTATGCTGGGCGCCGAAGGCGTGCAAGTGGGTACGCGCTTTCTGGTCGCAGACGAGTGCACCGTCTCGGAGCAGTACAAAGAGATGGTCCTGAAGGCCAACGACACTTCGACGCGTGCGACCGGTCGCTCGACGGGACATCCAGTGCGCGCCCTCAAGAGCCCCTTCACCAACGCCTATGCCAAGAGCGAGGGTTCCGGCGCGAGTGCCGAGGAGCTCGGTGCTTTGGGAACCGGTGCACTGCGTAAGGCCGCCAAGGACGGCAACTACGAAGAGGGTTCGTTTTTGTGTGGACAGATTGCCGGCATGGTCAACGAGCGCCAGAGCGCACGCGAAATCGTTGACGACCTGGTCGATGGCGCCGAGCACGTCCTGAAGGGTGCGTGCGCATGGGTGGCGTAGCGTTTTTGTTTGCCGGCCAGGGTGCCCAGCACCCCGCGATGGGCGTCGACTTGATCGAGACATCGCCGGCGGCTGCCGAGGTGTTCGCCATTGCCGATGAGGTGCGCCCGGGGACGAGCGAGCAGTGCTGGAGCGCCTCCAAGGAGGAGCTCTCGCAGACCGAGAACACGCAGCCTTGCGTGTTCGTGCACGACTTGGCTGTCGCCGTCGCCCTGCGTGAGCGCGGCGTGGTGCCTGCCGCCTGTGCGGGATTCTCGCTGGGCGAGGTCGCTGCACTCACCTTTGCGGGGGCATTCGATACGCGAGCGGGTTTTGAGCTCGTGTGTGAGCGCGCGGCATTGATGGCCACGGCGGCCGAGCGTCACCCCGGCGGCATGCGCGCCGTCATCAAACTTGATGCTGCGCAAGTCGAGAACCTGGCTGCGCAGGCCGGCGAGGACTGCTGGCCGGTCAACTACAACAGTCCCCAGCAGACGGTTGTGGCCGGAGCGCCCGATGCGCTGCAGACCCTCGACGTCCTAGTAAAAGAGGCTGGCGGCCGGGCCATGAAGGTCGCGGTGTCGGGTGCATTCCATAGCCCCTATATGGCCGAGGCGACTGAGGG
>CABUUG010000200.1 GCA_902494605.1 uncultured Collinsella sp. | reverse complement strand
CGATCGACGCCAAAAAATAGCCATGGTCCACTTGGCGCGCGTTGCCGTTGAGGCTTCGGACACGCACTACGCGAATCAACTCCTCGCCCACCTTAAAGCCCAGGTGACGAGAGAGTTGCTCGGTGCAAACCAGATGTTCGAAAGACTTAACGTCCGTCGATGCAACGGCATTGTTGCGCTTTGCAAACTCGCCAAACGACTCAACCTCTTCGAGTGCGCCCAACATGTCGGTTTCGCCCTTAAGCCAAATAACGCGCACGCCCTTGCCGTGTATGGGCTGCACAAACATCCCGTCGGCCAGCATGCTCAAAGCGCGGCGGACGGTATTGCGCGTGCAGCCAAATTCCGCGGTCAGCTCGGCTTCGGTTGGCAGCATCTCCTGAAACGCATAGGTCCCATTAATGATGCGCGAGCGTATTTCTCGGTAGATTCCTTCGTATATCGCTTTTGGCATTGTTTCACCTCTACATAATTTATTTCCGGCTAGGCACGATAGCATTTCTTAAAGTTGTTTAAACCGAATATCGGTGAAGCGACAGGATTTAGCCGTTGACGGTTTCTGTCATGCCCAAATCGGTTTCGCTCAAAACTGCCGGTACGGCACTCGTCTGGTCCTCTACAATGAATCCATTGTTTAAACGTTTCCCCACGCGCAACGCGCCTCGATATTCGGAAGGCAGAACATGCTGCAAAAAATCCAACGCTTTGGCGGGGCAATGTTCGCGCCCGCCATGCTGTTTTCTATATCAGGCCTCATGGTCGGCGTCTCCGCTCTCGCAACGACTGCGGACATCGTCGGCGATCTCGCCGTATACGGAACCCCTTGGTACGTTTTCTGGGCTATCATCCAGCGCGGCTCGTGGACGGTCTTTAAACGCCTCCCGCTCCTTTTTGCCGTAGCGCTGCCCATCGGTCTTGCCCAAAAACAACCGGCTCGTTGCTGCCTCGAGGCTCTCGTCGCCTATTTTGCCTACTGCTTCTTTTTGAGCGAGATCATTAAGCTGAGCGGAGACAACCTTGGACTTGAGTACCCGTCATCTTTGACCTCCGCCAGCGGTATCACCGTCATCGACGGCATCAAGACGCTCGACACCGGCATTATCGGCCCGCTGGCGGTATCGGCAACCGTCGTTGCCATCCATGACCGCTTCTACGATGCCAAGGTTCCCGATTGGCTCGGCACCTTCTCGGGCTCCTCGCTGGTCTACCTCATCAGCTTTTTTGCCGTGTTTGCCCTTGCTGCTATCTCGGCCGCCATCGTGCCCTACGTATACGATGCAACCGATACTCTGCGTCACGCGCTTGCAGGCGTCGGTCCCTTTGGCGTGGGCATCTTTGTCTTTTTAGAACGAGCACTCGAGCCCTTTGGCCTGCACCACCTGCTCTACATGCCGATCTACTACGACAACCTGGTCATTAACGACGGCATCTACGCCACGTGGAGCAGTTTGCTCCCCATCCTCTCCCATAGCACGCGCCCCCTTAATGAGCTTGCGCCGTGGGCCGGTTTTACCGCCACCGGCTGGGTCAAGCTCTTTGGCCTTCCTGCCATCGCAGCTGCGTTCTACTCCACCGCAAAACCCGAGCGCCGCGCCGGCCTCAGGGTCATCCTTGTTCCCGCCATCATCGCTTCGGTGGTTTGCGGCGTTACCGAGCCACTCGAGTTTCTCTTTATGTTCACCCACCCCGGGCTCTTTTTGCTCTACGCCGTCTTATCGTCTTGCCTTGCCACAGCCATGAATCTCTTTGGCATCGTCGGCATCTTCTCGGGCGGCCTGATGGAGATGGCAGCCTTCAACTTTATTCCGCTCATGCGCACGCATGCCGGTGCCTATCTTTTGGCGCTCGGTATCGGCCTTGCCTTTAGCCTCATCTTTTTTGTTAGTTTTCGAGCACTCATCTTGGTCTATGACCTTAAGACTCCGGGCCGCGAGGATCATGTCGTCAATCGCGCGGCAATCGATTGTTTAACGGGAAGCGACTTTGCCAAAGAGCAATCTCCCAATGACGAGGTCAATAGTCGATCCGATCAAGATCACGTCCTCGCTGAGCGGGTAATTCAGCTTTTAGGTGGCGTTGGCAATATCGTGGGCGCAACCAACTGCGCCACGCGCCTGCGCGTCGAGGTCGCAGACCCTTCCATCGTTGCAGATAACGCGTCGTTTGTCGCAGTGGGCGCCAAGGGCCTCATCATTACGGGCAAGACCGCCCAGGTGATTATCGGCATCTCCGTTCCCCGCGTTAAAGAGCATTTTGACCAGATCATGGGCCTCGAGCCGG
>CABUUG010000199.1 GCA_902494605.1 uncultured Collinsella sp. | reverse complement strand
GGTAGAGCACAACCTTGCCAAGGTTGGGGTCGCGGGTTCGAGCCCCGTTGTCCGCTCCAAACGCAACAGCCCGGCTACTACGGTAGCCGGGCTTTTTTGTATCCATCGCATGGGCTCGAACCCGAGAGGGAGCGAGCGTTTTGGGGCGTGGCTGTGGCGTTGTTTGCTGCGAATGTGCGCTTTGGGCGTATCATCGTGGGCATCTCGCATAACCTCGTTGCAAGGGAGATACGCCCCATGGCTACAGAAAAGTCTTCTTCGCGCTCATGGATGTCCGATGCCGCGATCTATCAGATCTACCCGCGCTCGTTTAAGGATTCGACTGGTTCGGGTCTGGGCGATATCGCGGGCATTACCCAGCAGATGGACTATCTTGAGCGGCTGGGTATCGAGGCCATCTGGCTGAGCCCGTTTTACCCATCGCCTCTTGTCGATGGCGGCTATGATGTGGCGGACTACTGCGATGTCGATCCACGTCTCGGCTCGCTTGACGACTTCGATGACATGATCGCTGCGGCTCACGCGCGCGGCATCAAGGTCATCGTCGACATCGTGCCCAACCATTCATCCAGCCAGCACCCCTGGTTCAAAGCCACTCTTGCCGCCGGCCCCGGATCGCCCGAGCGCGCCCGTTATATCTTCCGCGATGGTCGCGGCGAGCATGGCGAGCTGCCTCCCACCAATTGGAATGCCAACTTTGGCGGCCCCGCATGGACGCGTGTTGCGGATGGTCAGTGGTATCTGCACATGTTTACGCCCGAGCAGCCGGACTTTGACTGGTCATGCCCTGAGGTTCACGCGCTCTTTTGCGACGTCCTGGCGTTTTGGAGCGATCGAGGCGTCGACGGCTTTCGCATTGATGTGGCGCAGGGTCTCGCCAAGGATCTCGACCGCGATGACCTCGACCGGTGGCATCTCGCCGAGGGCGATGACATGGTTGACGACGGCACCCACCCGCTGTGGGACCGCAATGAGGTCCACGAGATCTATCGCGAGTGGCGCCGCGTGTTCGACCGCTATAATCCGCCGCGCAGTGCCGTTGCCGAGGCATGGGTGCTGCCCGAGCGCCAGTATCTCTACGCGCGTCCCAGCGAGCTTGGCCAGACATTCAACTTTGAGTTTGCCAAGGCCACTTGGACCTATGATGACATGCACACTGCAATCGAGAAGGGCTTGAAGGCAGCCGTCGAATCCGATTCCGCCTCGACCTGGGTACTCTCCAACCACGACGTGCCGCGCGTGGCGACACGCTATGCCCTGCCGCAAATCAAGGCGACGCGCTACCACCAGATTGCGCTCGACTGGCTCTTACGCGACGGGTCGTCTTATGACGAGGACCGTGAACTCGGCGAGCGCCGCGCGCGGGCGGCCCTTTTGCTTGAACTGTCGCTTCCGGGCTCGGCATACGTGTATCAGGGTGAGGAGCTCGGCCTTTTTGAGGTGGCTGATATCCCGTGGGCTGCACTCGAAGACCCTACTGCGACCAATACGCACGGACCGAAGCGTGAGAAGGGGCGCGACGGCTGTCGTGTGCCCCTGCCGTGGGCGGCGGCGGACGATCCCGCGCATGGCGGATCGTTTGGGTTTTCGCCGGCAGACGCCGATGCGGCGCCCCATCTGCCGCAGCCTGCATGGTTTTCCGATTATGCTGCCGATAGGGAAGAAGTGGACCCGACATCGATGCTTGCGCTCTATCGTGACGCCCTCTGGCTGCGGCGCAAGCTGCGCGGGTGCTCCAACGATCTTGCGTGGCTCGATCTTGACGGGCGCACCGGTCTTGCGGATGGTGCCGAGGGCGCTGAGGGCGGCGTCATCGCCTATCGCCGCGATAACGGCTGGGCGTGTGTGACGAACTTCGGTGCAGCACCCGTGGAGCTGCCGGCGGGCAGGGTCCTGCTCACCTCATCACCGCTTGCAGACGGCAGGCTCGCACGGGACAGCTCTGCCTGGATCATGCTCGGTGAGATGTAGGGGCATCTCGCTGCGAGCCTGCGTTTGTCCACGCCTTTCGTGACGACTGATGCCCTCGCGAGAGCGTCGCAAAACTTTTCAAAAAAAGTTCTTGCATAGGATGCGGGCATCACGTAAGATTAATCCTCGTAAGCGGACATGGCTCAGTTGGTAGAGCACAACCTTGCCAAGGTTGGGGTCGCGGGTTCGAGCCCCGTTGTCCGCTCCATTTGGGCGTTTAGCTCAGGGGGAGAGCGCTTCCCTGACACGGAAGAGGTCAGAAGTTCAAATCTTCTAACGCCCACCAAATGTTCGCAGCTCAGAGGCTATGTCCTCTGGGCTGTTTTGTTT
>CABUUG010000198.1 GCA_902494605.1 uncultured Collinsella sp. | reverse complement strand
CTGCTCCGTCGACTTCGACAACGAGCGCTTCACCATGGACGAGGACTATGCCCAGGCCGTGCGCAAGGTCTTCTGCGACTGGTACCATGACGGCCTGATCTATCGCGGCAAGCGCATCGTCAACTGGTGCCCCAATTGCACGACCGCAATCTCGGATGACGAGGCCGAGTACAAGGACGAGAAGGGCCACCTGTGGCACCTGCGCTACCCGCTGACCGAGCCGGTCAACGGCCAGGACTACATCGTCGTCGCCACTACGCGCCCCGAGACCATGCTCGGCGACACGGGCGTCGCCGTTTCCCCGAAGGATCCTGAGAAGGCTGCCTTCGTGGGTAAGACCGTCATGCTCCCGATCGTCAACCGCGAGATCCCCATCTTTGAGGATTGGCACGTCGACGCCAACTTTGGTTCCGGCTTCGTTAAGGTCACCCCGGCCCACGACCCCAACGATTACGCCATGGGTCAGGCTCACGACCTGCCGCAGATCAACATTTTCGATGAGCACGCGGTGGTCGTTGAGGGCTATGGCGAGTTCACCGGCATGACCCGCGAGGAGTGCCGCGAGGCCGTCATCAAGTGGTTTGAGGAGCACGACCTGCTCGATCACGTCGACGAACTCGACCACTCCGTCATGCACTGCTACCGTTGCGACTCCGCGCTGGAGCCGTGGCTTTCCGAGCAGTGGTTTGTGGCCGTCGATAAGCTCAAGGGGCCGGCGCTCGACGCCGTCAACTCCGGCAAGGTCACCTTCCACCCCGCGCGCTGGACGCAGACCTACACCACCTGGATGGAGAACCTCAAGGACTGGTGCATCTCGCGCCAGCTGTGGTGGGGCCACCGCATCCCCGTGTTCTACTGCGAGGACTGCGGCTGGGAGGACGCCCTTACCGAGGACACCGACGTGTGTCCCAAGTGCGGCGGCCATCACGTGCATCAGGACGAGAACGTGCTGGATACCTGGTTCAGCTCGCAGCTGTGGACCTTTGCCACGCAGGGCTGGCCGCAAAAGCCGGAGCTGCTCGAGGGCCATCACCCCACGACGGCGCTCGTCACCGCGCGCGACATCATCGCGCTGTGGGTCGCCCGCATGGTCATGAGCTCGCTGTACTTCCTGGACGAGGTTCCATTTAAGGACGTCGTCATCTACCCGACGATCCTGGCCAAGGACGGCAGCCGCATGTCCAAGTCCAAGGGCAACGGCGTTGACCCCATGGACCTCATCGGTATGTACGGCGCCGACGCCATGCGTTACAACCTGCTGACGCTGTGCACCAACAACCAGGACGTCAAGTTCGATGCGAACATCGACAAGAAGACCAAGAAGCTTATCGACAGCCCGCGTACCGACCAGGCCAAGTCGTTTGTGACCAAGATCTGGAACGCCAGCCGCTTCCTGCTTATGAACATGGAGGGCTACACGCCCGGCGAGCCCGTCGTGGAGACGCCGGCCGACGCCTGGATGTTCAGCCGCCTGGCCAAGGCCGTCAAGATGGTCACCGAGGGTATTGAGAACTACACCTTTGGCGATATGGCCCGCGGCGTGCAGCAGTTCTTCTGGAATGAGGTCTGCGACTGGTACGTCGAGGTCACCAAGGCCCGCCTGAAGGGTGAGGGCCGTCTGCAGGCTCAGCGCAACCTGATCTTTGTGCTCGACACCTCCATTCGCCTGATGCACCCGCTTATGCCGTTTGTTACCGAGGAGATCTGGGACAACATGCCGGCGAGCGTGCTCGACCTGGACGCCGAGGGCAACGTGGACCGTGCTGAGGCGCTCATGATCGCCAAGTGGCCCGAGCCCGCCGACTACGTCAAGTACGTCGACGAGCCCGCCGAGCGCGCGTTTGAGCTGTGCCGCACCGTCGTTTCCGCCGCCCGTGCCACCCGTTCGCGTTATCGCTTGAGCCCCAAAGCCGAGCTCGACGTGGTCGTGCGCGCCGGTGCCGAGGACATCGAGAAGCTCGAGAGCCTGCGCTCGACCATCGAGCCGCTGGCCAACACGTCTTCGCTGGTTATGGGCACCGATGTCGAGAAGCCGGCCGCGAGCATTGCCGTGGTCGACAGCGGCGTCGAGGTTTTTGTGGTGCTTGAGGGCAAGGTTGACCTTTCGGCCGAGAAGGCACGCCTGGAGAAGGAGATCGCCGCGGCCCAGAAGGAGCTCGCCGGCTGCGAGAAGACGCTCGCCAACGAGGGCTTTGTGGCTAAGGCCGCGCCCGCGGTGGTCCAGAAGAAGAGGGACCGTGCAGCTGAGCTCAAGGAGATCCTTGCGGCGCTGACTGCTCAGGTTGCTGACTTCTCGTAGGCGGTACTGGGGACGCGGTTTGGGGCTTT
>CABUUG010000197.1 GCA_902494605.1 uncultured Collinsella sp. | reverse complement strand
TATCTTTGAGCATACGCGCGGCCGCAAGTGCCTGGTCTTTGCCAACTCGCGCGAGGAGGCAGAGGCCGTGTGCTCCATGTTGCGCAGCTACTGCGAGAGCCGGCACGAGCCCGACCGCTTTCTCATCCACCACGGCAATCTTTCGGCATCGCTGCGCGAGACGGCCGAGGAGCTCATGCGCGACGAAGAGCAGGCGCAGACGACCGTCACCACCTCCACGCTGGAGCTCGGCATTGATATCGGTCGCCTGGAGCGCGCGTTCCAGATTGACGCGCCGTTTACCGTCAGCTCCTTTTTGCAGCGCATGGGGCGCACAGGCCGTCGCGACCTTCCGCCCGAGATGTGGTTTGTCATGCGCGAGGAAGAACCCGAGCCGCGCACGATGATGCCCGAAACGATACCCTGGAAGCTCCTGCAGGGCATCGCACTCGTACAACTCTATCGCGAGGAAAAGTGGGTCGAGCCGCCCGAGCTCGATCGACTCCCCTACAGCCTGCTCTACCACCAGACCATGTCGACGCTCGCCAGCACCGGCGAGCTCACGCCGGCCGAGCTTGCTCAGCGCGTGCTCACGCTCAGCTATTTCCACCGCGTCTCGGCCGATGACTATCGCGTACTGCTGCGCCACCTCATCAAGATCGACCACATCCAGGTCACCGAGGGCGGTGGGCTCATCGTGGGTCTCGCGGGCGAGCGCATCATTAACAACTTTAAGTTCTACGCTGTGTTCCAGGAAAACGAGGAGTTCACCGTTCGCAGCGAGTCGGCCGAGTTGGGCACGATCGTCAATCCGCCACCGCCCGGTGAGCGCATCGCCATAGCCGGGCACTGCTGGATAGTCGAGGAAGTGGACTGGAAGCGACACACCGTCTTTGCCACGCAAGTCAAAGGTCGTGTGCCGGCATACTTTGGCGACTGCCCCGGCGACATTAACACGCATGTACTCGAGCGCATGCGCAAGGCGCTCAACGAGCACGCGGCATATCCGTATCTCATGGGCAACGCACGGGCACGCCTTGCACAGGCTCGTCATACCGCCGAAATTTCGGGCGCGGGAACTAAACCGCTTATCAACCTGGGCGGCGACACCTGGGTACTCTTCCCCTGGCTGGGCAGCTACGCCTTTCTGGCGCTCGAACGTATGCTCAAGATTAAATGCGCCGCGGAGCTTGGCCTTCGCGGGCTCGACCCATCACGCCCGTACTTTATGCAGTTCAAGATGAAGGCCGACGAGGAGACGTTCTTTGAGGTGCTCGCAGCCGAGGCCGAAAAGGACTTCGACCCCATCGAGCTCGTCTATCCCGGCGAGGTACCTTACTTTGATCGGTACGACGAGTTTGTTCCCGAAGAGCTCGTGCGCAAGGGCTTTGCCGAAGGCGTGCTCGACATCGAGGGTATGAAGCAGCGCGTCCTCAGCTGGCGCGACCACGCCTAAGACCAGTCTTTTTTGGGACGGGGAGACTTACTTGTCGTGAAGGACGGTACCGAGGAAGTCGGTGTCGAAGGGCACAGCTTCGGCAAAGGCGTAGTCGCCGTCGCTGGCGATGAGCAGATAATTCTCCTCGCCGCCGAACTCTGCATCGCCACATGGGACCACCCAAGCATGGTCGAACACCTCAAGCGCCGTGGCGGCACAGTCGCGCAGGAACGTCACATCGCTCCCCTCGTTTGCACTCACGATATTGGCAACGTAGACGCCACCGACATTTAGGCTGCCCCGCACCAAACGCAATGCCTCAACCGTCGCCAGCTCGCGTACGGGCTCGGCACCGCCAAAGCAATCGCTCACGACCACGTCGTAGCGACGATGGCCCACGCTCGTCACACCCAAATACGAGCGAGCCTCAGCGGTTATCACCCGCAGGCGATCGCCCGCCGCGCGCTCCAGCTCGTCTAGGTAGAACCAGCGGCGCGCCAGGCGCGTAATCTCTCCGTCATACTCGATGACGTCCATGCGCAAACCCTCGTGCGACATCAGCGCGAACTTGGGATAGGCAAACCCGCCGCCGCCCAGCATAAGAATGCGGTCGATACCGTGACCATAAGCGTCGCGCATCGCATCCTCGGACTCAAACACGTCGTCAAACGCACGATAGTACGCAAAGACGGGCTCCGCCCAACGCTCACCAACGTAGCTTGCGCTTTGGTAGACGCCGCCTTGCACCAACACGCGAATCTCATCGCCGTCCCCATCGTGCACGCGCTTCACACGCGCCAACCCATTGCGGGTTCGCGCAACCTGCAGACAGGCAGTACGAACAGCGACGGCGGCCGCACCAAGTGCCGCGGCTCCCAGGGCAACGCCGGCAACGACGCCAGCAGAAACAC
>CABUUG010000196.1 GCA_902494605.1 uncultured Collinsella sp. | reverse complement strand
GCGCCGACGGCGGCAAACAGGTCCTCGAGCTGCTTGTAGTTAAACTGCTCCGCCACGGCGTTGAGCGCACGCGTGGATCGCGGCGTAGAGATGCCATACCCGCGCTTGCGCAGGTCCTTGGCCAGTATATCGCGGCCGGCAGCAGCGTCGTCGTCTTTGGTCGCGGCGGCGAAGTAACGGCGGATCTTTGACTTGGCGGAAGGTGTCTTGACGATCTTGAGCCAATCACGCGACGGCTTGGAACTCTTGTTGGTCAGGATTTCAACGCGGTCGCCCGTCTTGATCTCGTGCGTGAGCGGGGCCACCGCACCGTTGATCTTAGCGCCGACGCAGTGGTTTCCCACCTCGGTGTGAACGGCATAGGCAAAGTCGAGCGGCGTGGAGCCGGCACGAAGCGCCATGACCTCGCCCTTGGGCGTAAAGACGAAAATCTCCTGATCGAAGAGGTCGACCTTCAGCGAATGCAGGTATTCCTTGGCGTCGGTAATCTCATCAGACGCAGCCCAATCGAGCGAATGTTTGAGCCAGTTAATCTGGTCGTCCAGACGCTGGGCATCATTGGTCTTAGACGCAGACGATCCGCCCGACTTCTTATAGAGCCAGTGGGCGGCAATGCCGTACTCGGCCTGCTCATGCATCTCATAGGTTCGAATCTGAATCTCGAGCGGGCGGGCCGTGGGGCCGATAACCGTCGTATGGAGCGACTGGTAGTTATTGACCTTGGGCATGGCGATATAGTCTTTAAAGCGACCGGGCATGGGATGCCACAAGGTATGCACGGCACCAAGCGTGGAATAGCAATCGCGCACCGAATGAGTGATGACGCGCAGCGCCACCAGGTCGTAAATCTCGGAGAACTCCTTGCCCTTGCGCTTCATCTTTTGGTAGATGGACCAATAGTGCTTGGAGCGGCCATTGATCTGGAAGCCCTCCAGGCCAATGCGGTTGAGCTCGTCGGTGAGCGTCTTGATGGTCTCGGCCAGATAGCGCTCACGGACCTCGCGCGACTCCGCCACCATGCGCGCGATGCGCTGGTAGGCATCGGGCTCCAAGTAGAAGAAGGACAGGTCCTCGAGCTCCCACTTGATAGAGCTCATGCCCAGGCGGTCGGCCAGAGGCGCGTATACGTCCATGGTCTCGCGCGCCTTAAACAGACGGCGGTCCTCGCGCAGGGCGGCAAGCGTGCGCATGTTATGCAGGCGGTCGGCGAGTTTGACGATGATGACGCGGATGTCCTTGGACATGGCAAGGAACATCTTGCGCAGCGTGAGGGCCTGCTTCTCGTCCATGCTGTCGACTTCGATGTTGGTGAGCTTGGTCACGCCATCGACGAGCTCGGCCACCGTATCGCCAAACAGGCCGGAAACATCGGTAAGCGAGGTCTCGGTATCCTCGACGGTATCGTGCAACAGCGCGGCGCACACCACATCGCAGTCCATCTTGAGGTCGGCCAAAATGATGGCTACCTCGACGGGATGGTTGATGTACATCTCACCCGAGCGCCGCTTTTGGTTGCAGTGCTTCTCGGCAGCAAAGCAGTAGGCCTGCTCCACCTTGGAGAAGTCGTCCGCGTTCATATATTTGAGGCACAGACGCTCCAGCTTGTCGTAGCTATCCGCCATAATCTCGGGCGGCAGCTCATCGGCATGCTTATAGTGCTCCATCTCCGAGAACGGTTGGAGGGTGGAATCATGGGCGGTACGGGCTGCGGCGTCCATCGAGGTCCCCTTCCCCTAGGCCCGCGGTACGATCGGGCGGTTAACTTTGGCTAGCATATCAGAAGCGCACGAATCGAGTGCCCAACTCCGAAAAGCCGTGAACTCCATGCGCGAGCGCAAGCCCTCCAAATAGCGAATTGACCTGCTTAATTGCACGCGACCGGGGTTTTCCGCCATCGCGATGCGACGCGTATCGTCAAACCCCGAAACGCGGCAGAAACCGAGTTCTTCGAAGATTCCCAGGCCGCTTTCCACCGAGCGCTCGTCGACCGGCGTGCGGGCATCGATGGCAAGACACATCTGCGCAATGTCGATATCGCTTGCGCAGAATGAATCGTCCCCCGTCTTGCCACGGTTGGAGCGCCACATGGTCTGCAGCGCTCGATAGAGCGTGACAAGCTCATCGCGCTCGGGCGCGTAACAATCGAGCAGGCGCTCATTAATACGAGCGTCACGCGACGAATAGAGCAGGTGAATCACGGCGGGCTGTCCATCGCGGCCGGCACGGCCGCTCATCTGGTTAAACTCAATCGCGCCAAACGGCATGTGGTAGAGCACGACATGACGGATATCGGGCAGGTTGACGCCCTCACCGAAGGCCGAGGTTGAAACGAT
>CABUUG010000195.1 GCA_902494605.1 uncultured Collinsella sp. | reverse complement strand
GGTTCTTCGTTCACGTGTAAGCCTTTCGGTTAGCTGATTCCCACAAACATGCAGCCCGAGGTCGCCCCGCGCAGGCGGGCGGCGGGCTTGCGGCCGGCTTGTGCCGCCTCGACGGCGCGACGGACGCGAGCGACGGCACGGCCAATCTCATCGGCCTCGAGCAAAGTTCCGTCGACCATGAAACGACGCACGCCGGCATCGAGCAGCTGAGGGACCTGCGGCGTGAGGTCGATGGGGTAGGCATCGTACAGGCGAGAGCGGCCGTGGATGTCGGTTCGGACGGGCATGACCTTTCCGTCGATATTCTTGAGCGAGAGCTTGCGGGCGCGCAGGCGGCAGTTGACGCAATCGTGGATGCAGCCGTTGGCAACCTGCAGAATGCAGTGCTCGCTTGTCATGACGCGCGGGCGGCCAAAGACGGTGATGCCCAGAGCCGCGGGCGCGGCGGCGCCGAGCGAGACAATCTCGTCGAGTGTGATCTCGGGCGAGAGCCAAAACGCACCGGCTCCGCGCTCGGCAAGCGCCTCCATGCAGGGCGTGTTGTGCACCGGCAGGCAAGAGCGAATCTCGGCCGTGGCGCCGGTCTGCGCGGCTACGGCGAGCTCGGAGATATTGCCGACGGCGACGGTGGCTCCGGCATTGATCCAGGGGTCGACGCGCTCGTGGTCAACAGCGCGGCAGACCTCGTCGAGTACGGGCACGATACCCTGCTCAAATGCATCGGCAGGGGAGAGTCCGACAGCATCGAGCGCATCGGTGGTCATGTAGATGCGCGTGGCGCCCTCGGCACGAGCCGCCTCGGCGGCTTCGAGTGTGGTGACGGCGGCGCAGATCTGCGGCTCATCGCGGTAATGCTCGGGCATGGCGCGCGTACATTTGTCGAGTACCGGCAGCTCGAGCGTTTTCGCGCGCTCCTCGTACGGCGCCAGAATGGCCTCCTCCAATGCTTTGCAGGCGGCGGCGCGCACCTTGTGCACGGCGGAGAAGCCCATGCCGCAGCCCTCATCGAGCGCCACATCAAAGCTCGCTGCCTCAAAGGGCGAGGAGCCCATGCGGCCCACATGCTCAACCAGGTCTGCCGCCTCGACGGCGCGGGTCTTGGCGGCCTCGACGGTAAAGCCCGTGGCCGTGGCCGCAAGCGAAGGATCATCGCAGCAGCTGAGTGTGACAGTAAACGGCTCACCCAGGCGCGCCACCACGGACACATCAACAGCTCGGCGGCGCAGCACATCGCGCTTGAGCGCGGCGCCGGCGGCGTCGATGGCACGCTGACTGCGAATCACGCGGACGCGGCAGCCCTCGGGCATGCTACGGGGCACGCGACATTCGATGATGTCGCCCGCGGCGGCATCATCGGCGGCAATGGTGGTCAGGAACTGGTCAAACTCGTTATCGTGGCGAAGCTCCAGCAGGTCGCCCTTGCCCACGGGCTCAAACAGCTCAATGCGGGCGATGGCGGCACGGCGACGGCGGTCGTCGGGCTTGAGGCCGCGCACATCGCGGTTGGCCGGGCGGCTGCCCAGCACCGTGCCCACGATCTGGCCGCGGTTGTTGGAACGCTCATAGCTCATCATCTCGTCGCCCGAGGTGCCGTCCTGATAGGCGTGCGTAAAGTCGCGGTTGAAGCAGCGCTTGAGCTGGCGCTGGCGGGCAGCTTCCTCGTCCTTGGCAACGGTGGCTCCGGATAGCATGTCGTCAATTTCGTGACGATACACATCAACGATGGAGTACACGTAATCGGGCGCCTTCATGCGACCCTCGAGCTTGAGCGATGCGGCGCCGGCGTCATACAGACGGCGAACAAGCTGTGAGGTGTTGGTGTCACGCGGGCATAGCGCACGCTCGCGACCGGCAGGGGAGAGCGCGCGACCGTTCTCGTCGATCAGCTCGTAAGGCAGGCGACAGGGCTGGGCGCACATGCCACGGTTGGCCGATCGTCCCGCCATGGCAAAGCTCGAAAGCAGGCACAGGCCCGAGTAACAAAAGCAGATGGCGCCATGGCTAAAGACCTCAAGGTCCACATCGGACGCGGCATCGTGAATGGCGGCAATCTCGTCGATGGAAAGCTCGCGCGAGAGGGTCACGCGGTCGGCGCCCTGCTCGCGGCACCAAAGGGTTCCACGGTCGTCGTGGATGTTCGCCTGGGTTGAGATGTGCGTCTCGATGCCGGGCATCGTGCGCTTGACCTCAAAGAACAGGCCCCAGTCCTGGATGATAAAGGCGTCGGCGCCCAGCGTGGAGCAGCGATGGATGAGTTGCAGCGCATCGCTCATCTCGGACTGCTTGATGACGATGTTGACCGTGACGTAGACGCGCGACCCGGCTAGATGTGCGGCTCGGCTGGCTTGCT
>CABUUG010000194.1 GCA_902494605.1 uncultured Collinsella sp. | reverse complement strand
TGCCGCAGTGCTCGCAGTGGATGGCCGGGATGGGGTTGCCCCAATAGCGCTGGCGACTGATGAGCCAGTCGCGCAAGCGGAACTCGACCTTGCGACGGCCGCAGCCCATGGCCTCGAGATCGGCCACGATGGCAGCCTCACCCTCGGAGTGCTTACCGCCGCGCATGCCAGTGTACTTGCCGGACTGGACGAGCGTGCCCTCGGCAGCGTGGGCGCAATCCCAGTCGACGGTCTCTGCATGGAAGGTATCGATGGTCTCGCCGCTGGCCTCGACGGCAGCGCGGTCGTCATCGTCCAGGATGATCGGCACGATCGGCAGGTCGTACTTGCGGGCAAACTCAAAGTCGCGCTGGTCGCCGCAGGGAACGGCCATGACGGCGCCGGTGCCGTAGTCGGCAACGACATAATCGGCAACCCACACGGGAACCTTCTCACCGTTGACGGGGTTCACCACGTAGCGGCCGGTAAAGGCACCGTGCTTCTCGAGGGTGCCCTGGGCACGCTCGACGGCAGAGATATGCTTGGAGTCCTCGACGATCTTGGTGACGGCCTCCTCGTACTCCGTGCCCTCGACGAGCTCGTGCAGACGAGCGTACTCGGGGGCCAGAACAAAGAAGGACACGCCAAACAGGGTGTCAGCACGCGTGGTGAAGACGGTGATCTTGCCCTCGTCGCCCTCGATGGGCTCGCCATCCTGGTCGCACAGGGTAAAGTCGACCTCGGCGCCCTCAGAGCGACCGATCCAGTTGGCCTGCATCTGCTTGACGCGCTCAGGCCAGCCGGGGAGCTTCTCCAGATCGTCGAGCAGCTCCTGGGAGTACTCGGTAATCTTGTAGTACCACTGCTCCAGGTCGCGCTTCTCGGGCTCGGTGCCGCAGCGCCAGCACTTGCCCTCGGTGACCTGCTCGTTGGCCAGAACGGTCTTGCAGTTAGGGCACCAGTTGACCGGGTTCTTCTTGCGGTAGACCAGGCCCTTTTCCCACAGCTTCTCAAAGATCCACTGGCCCCAGCGGTAGTAGTCGGGACTGCAGGTCTTGACCATGCGATCCAGATCGTAGGAGAAACCCATGCGCTTCATCGTGGCGAGCGCCTGGTCCATGTTCTTATACGTCCAGGCGGCAGCCTGCGTATTGTGCTTGATGGCGGCGTTCTCGGCGGGCAGGCCAAAGGCGTCAAAGCCGATGGGGTGCAGCACGTCGTAGCCGCGCATACGGGCCTGACGGGCCATGGCATCGCCGATGGTATAGTTGCGCGCGTGGCCCATGTGCAGGTCGCCCGACGGATACGGGAACATCTCGAGCACATACTTTTTAGGCTTGCTGTCGTCGGTGTCGACGGCAAAGAGGTTGGAGTCCTCCCAGGCCTTCATCCACTTGGACTCAATGGCCTGCGCGTCGTAGGCAGGGATCTCGTCCTTATGATCTGTGCAATCGCACATATCAGCTCCTTTAATCTTAGCTGGGGTCGGTCGGCTTAGCTTTATTCGCTACTGCGGACAGTCCTGCGCAAGACGAAGAGCACATTAAGTGCTCTTCTTTGCGTGCGGAACTTGTAGCGAACAAAGCCAAGCCGCCCGACCCTAAGGTTAACTTGACTGATGATAGCAAATACGACAAGCGAGATGCCTGCGACTTGCAGGCATCTCGCTTTATCTAAATAACGTGGTTGTGAATCAACCGCTAATTGTTACCCGCCCAAGCATGATCGGGTTTTCCAAGTGCCGCAGATTGCCGTGAAAGAGGAGCGACGCGTACTTTGGTACGCAAGCGACGGTTTGAACGGCAAGGTGCGGTGCTTGGGAAAGCCGCTTAGCGGTAGCTGACGCTCTGCTGGGAGTCCTTGACGACTACGTCGTGGGCGCCGCCTTCGACGATCGAGGTGGAGCTGACCAGCGTCAGGCGCGCCTTTTCCTGGAGCTCGGGGATCGAGAGGGCACCACAGTTGCACATCGTGGACTTGACCTTGTAGAGCGTGCCGCCCACACCATCCTTGAGGGAACCGGCGTAGGGAACGTAGGAGTCGACACCCTCGACAAAGCTGAGCTTCGCGGCGCCGCCCAGGTCGTAGCGCTGCCAGTTGCGGGCACGCGCAGAACCCTCGCCCCAGTACTCCTTCATGTACTGGCCGTTGACGTTGACGCGCTCGGTCGGGCTCTCGTCGAAGCGAGCGAAGTAGCGGCCCAGCATCATAAAGTCAGCACCCATGGCAAGGGCGAGCGTCATGTGATAGTCGTAGACGATGCCGCCGTCGGAGCACACGGGCACGTAGACGCCGGTCTCCTCGTAATACTCGTCGCGTGCGCGGCAGACGTCGATCAGCGCGGGGGCCGGGCCTCGACCGATACCCTTTGTCTCACG
>CABUUG010000193.1 GCA_902494605.1 uncultured Collinsella sp. | reverse complement strand
CACCCGCTCCGAGCAGCTCTTGGCTGCCGACACGCGCCGCAACGCCCGCAACCTACTCGCGAGCGCCAAGTTGCTCGTGCTCGTCGTCATCGTCTCGCTCGCCATGGGCGTTGCCGCTTGGGCGTTTTTGGCGTCGCTGAATATCGCGACCGATTATCGCGAGCACCATGCGTGGATTTACGCGCTGCTTCCCGTTGTGGGCGTTGCCACCGCATGGGTGTACAAAAACCACGGTCTTGCCGCCAAACGCGGTAACAACCTGGTCATCGACTCCGCTCTGGGCACACGCCTCATCCATATGCGCATGGCCGTCCTCACCTTCGTCTGCTCCACGCTCACGCACCTAACGGGCGGATCGGCCGGTCGCGAGGGAGCCGCGGTGCAGATTGGCGGCACCATCGCCAGCAACATCTCGAGCCTCGCCCACCTCAAAAAGCATGACCACCACGACCTCATGCTCGCCGGCATCTCGTCGGCCTTTGGCGCCGTATTCGGCTCGCCCCTTGCCGGAGCTTTCTTTGGCATGGAGATGTGCTTTATCGGCAAGATCGACTACACCGCGGGCATCTACTGCCTGGTCGCCTCGTTTACCGGCTACTTTACATCACTCGCCCTAGGTACCGAGTACGAGGCGAATGTTATCGCCAGCGTTCCCAACATGACACCACGGACGGTTGTCATCGTTGTTATCAGCGCCATTATCTTCGGTCTGACGGCACGCCTCTTTGCCTGGTCAGTTCGAACCGTCAAGAGCCTGTACGGTCGCTTTATCACCAATTACCTTATTCGCGCACTCATAGGTGCACTCGTAGTTTTGGCCGCCTATGCCCTCCTCGACGCCTGGGACTACGCCGGCCTTTCCACGTGGCTTTCCGGCGCCGGATTTGCCGGCAACACCACCCTGGCGGACGCAGTCATCAAGTTGGTCGTCACAGCGCTCACCCTGGGCGCCGGCTTCCAAGGCGGCGAGGTCACGCCCCTGTTTGGTATCGGTGCGGCGCTCGGCGGCTGGATCGGTTGCCTCGTCGGAATCGATCCCAGCTTTCTGGCAGCGCTGGGCATGCTCGGCGTGTTCTGCGCCGGCCTCAACGTGCCTATCACCACCTGTATGATGGCCATCGACCTGTTCCACGGCACGGCAGCCGGGTTCTTTGTCATCGTGGCCTTTATCAGCTACCTAACCGCCGGACACCGCGGCGTGTACCCCGCCCAGCGCATCATCTCGCCCAAGCGCCGTTCGCTTATTGTGGATGAGGGCGGTACGGTAGCGGATGCTATCGAGCGCCACAACGACCTGATAGAGTAGACGTAAGTATTCGCCGTGCAGCCACAATCGGGGGCAATTCGACCTGAGCGCGACCGCACCGTCACGTCATACGCCGGGAGTCGCCCCATGCACGCAACTGATTTTGGCCGCACGCTCATCATCGCCAACCCAGCCGCCCAGTCGGGTGCGGCGCGCGAAGTTGCCGAGCGCCTGCAACGCTTTTTGGATATGACCGCGCGCGCATCCCAGTTTGATCTGGTGCTAACCGAGCGCATGGGACACGCCAAGGAGCTGGCCGCACAGGCTCAGGGCTATCGCACCGTTATCGCCCTTGGCGGCGACGGCGTGATTCACGAGGTCGTCAACGGGCTTATGACGCAAGAGGAGGACGCCCGCCCCGCTCTTGCCGTCCTGCCCGTGGGCTCCGGCAACGATTTTGCCCAAACGCTCGGCATCAACGATTTCTCCGGTAAGGATTTTGGCGCGCTGCTCACCTGCGAGCTGCAGCGTCAGGACATCGGGCGCATTCGCTCGTGGAGCCCTGCGAGCGGCAGCGGCGAGGCAACCGTTGAGTACTACGACCAGACGCTTTCGGTCGGCATCGATGCCGCCATCGGCCTTGGCACCACCGAGCTGCGCAAAAAGACCGGCTTGACGGGCGCGCCGCTCTATACCCTCTCGGGACTTGAGCAGTTTGGCCTACGCTATCGCAACTACCCCATGACAGTCAGCTTTGACGGGACGCCCGCCGAGCGCGTGAGGGCGATCATCATGGCGATTCAGCTGGGTCCTACCTATGGCTCGGGCTATCGCATCTGCCCCGATGCCGACCCCTGCGACGGCGTACTCGACGTCTGCTACGCCTGCGGCCCCGTCCCTCGCGCGGTTGCCCTGCCTATGTTTCTTTCGGCCAAGGACGGCCACCACACCAAGCTTCCGCCGGTACGCATGCGTCGCTGCTGTCATGCCGAGCTCACGTTCGAGGAGCCCAACTACCCCATCCAGGCCGACGGCGAGCCCGTTGTCGCCTCGCGCATCGAGGTCGACATCCTCGCCGGCGCCCTCCACGTCTGGCACCCCACCCGCTAGCTGCCCTAAGTTGCGGTGAAATAGGGACTGTTTATGCAGCTAAAGCCGCAAAACAGTCCCT
>CABUUG010000192.1 GCA_902494605.1 uncultured Collinsella sp. | reverse complement strand
CCTCGGGCTTATCCAGACGATCGAGCGAGATCTTGCCGCGATCGTCGACCTCGATGACGACGACCTTGACCTCGTCGCCCACGTTGAGGACGTCCTCGACCTTCTCCACGCGACCCTTGGCGACGCGGGAGATGTGCAGCAGGCCGTCCTTACCGGGCAGCAGGTTCACAAAGGCGCCGAAGGGCTGGATGGAGACCACGCGACCGGTGTACTCCTCGCCCGGCTCGGGAACCTTGATGATGAGCTTGATGCGCTCGACGGCCTGGTCGACGGACTCGCCGGTGCCGCCGACAAAGACGGTGCCATCCTCCTGGATGTCGACCGAAGCGCCGGTCTCGTCCTGGATGCCGCGGATGACCTTACCGCCGGAACCGATGACGTCGCGGATCTTGTCGGTCGGAACCTGGATGGAAACGATGCGCGGAGCGGTGCTGCGCGTGGTGTGGCGCGGCTCGGGGATCACATCGAGCATCTTCTGCAGGATGAAGGCGCGACCCTCCTTGGCCTGCTGCAAGGCGCGGGCCAGGATGTCGAAGGTAAGACCGGTGGCCTTGTTGTCCATCTGGAGGGCGGTAATGCCCTCGGTGGTGCCGGTGACCTTAAAGTCCATGTCGCCCAGGAAGTCCTCGAGACCCTGGATGTCGGACAGGACCACGGTCTTGCCCTCCTCCTGGATCAGGCCCATGGCGATACCGGAGACCGGGCGCTTAATGGGCACGCCGCCGTCCATAAGGGCGAGCGTGGAGCCGCAGGTCGAAGCCATCGAGGAGGAGCCGTTGGACTCCATGACCTCGGAGACGACGCGGATGGCGTAGGGGAACTCGTTCTCGTCGGGAAGCACCGGAAGCAGGGCGCGCTCGGCAAGGTTGCCGTGACCGATCTCGCGGCGCTTGGGGCTGCCCATGCGGCCGGTCTCGCCGGTGCAGAACGGCGGGAAGTTGTAGTGGTGCATATAGCGCTTGCCCTCGGTGGGCTCGATGGTATCCAGACGCTGGCCCTCGTTGAGCATGCCGAGCGACAGGACGGAGAGCACCTGGGTCTGGCCGCGCTGGAACAGGCCGGAGCCGTGAACGAGCGGCAGGTAGTTGTCCTTCACCATGATGGGGCGAATCTCATCGGCGGCACGGCCGTCGACGCGCTCGCCGGTCTCGACGACCATGGTGCGCATGGCCTTCTTCTCGAGCTTCTTGAGCGCCACGGGGATCTCGCGCTCCCAAGCGGCCTGCTCCTCCTCGGTGAACTCGGCGCGGATGGACTCCTTCAGAGCCTCGACCTTGCCAATACGGGAGAGCTTGTCGGCGTCGCGAAGGGCGGCCGCCATCTCGTCGTAGTGGGCGAAGATGCGCTCCTGCACCTCCTCGACGGGCTGATCGAGCGGGTACTCCTTCTTGACGATGGGGCCGTTGACCTGCTCCCACTCGGCGACGAACTCGTCCTGGGCCTGGCAGAAGGCAGCAAGGGCCTCCTGGCCAAACTTCATGGCGGCGAGCATGTCGTCCTCGGAGATCTCCTCGGCGCCGGCCTCGACCATCGAGATGAAGTCGGCAGAGCCGCCCAGCTCCAGGTCCAGATCGGAGTTCTCGCGCTCCTCGTAGGTGGGGTTGACGATAAACTCGCCGGTCTCCACGTTGCGGCCGATGCGCACGCAGGCAAGCGGGCCCTCGAAGGGCACGCCGCCGAGCGTCATGGCCAGAGAAGCACCCATGACGTTGATGACGTCGAAGGGGTTGACCTGGTCGGCGACGAGCGAGGTAGCGACGATGTGCACCTCGTTGCGGAAGCCGTCCGGGAAGCTCGGGCGGATCGGACGGTCGATCATGCGCGCGGTGAGCGTGGCCTTCTCGCTGGGACGGCCCTCACGCTTGAGGTAGCCACCCGGGATGCGGCCGGCAGCGTACATCTTCTCGTTGAAGTCGACGGTCAGCGGGAAGAAGTCATAGTTCTTGCGCTCCTTGGAGACGACCACGGTATCGAGCATCGTGGTGTCGCCCTGCTTGACCAGACAGGCGCCAGTGGCCTGCTTGGCAAGCTCGCCGGACTCAAAGGTGTAGGTCTTGCCGTACAGCTCAAAGGTCTTGGATACGAGTTTCATTGTTCTCCTTTACCCCACAGGCCCCTTGCCTGCGGGCTTCTCATGTGACGCGGGCCCCCTGCCCCCGCCACGCTTCAGAGCGTGATTGTTCACGCCCTTACACAAAAAGAGCGTCCCGCATGCAGGACGCTCTTAGCATGTACAAGTTCGCTACTGAATATTGTCGCGAATGCCCAGAGCCTTGATGAGCTCACGGTACTCGACGATGTCGTTCTTCTTGATGTAGGAGAGAAGACGACGACGACGACCGACGAGCATGAGCAGGCCACGACGGGTGTGGAAGTCCTTTTGGTGGGACTTCATGTGCTCGGGCAGCTCCTTGATGCGCTCGG
>CABUUG010000191.1 GCA_902494605.1 uncultured Collinsella sp. | reverse complement strand
CGGGCGGGCGCTCAAGGCCGTCGCGAGGAAGCGGCTCAGGGCGATATACGCCGTGATGCGCGACCGGGTGCCCTACCGGGAGTAGCCCCGACGGTTGACAAAACTATAGGAACACCCAACTGCCGGGCTTGGGATACCATGGTGGCAGCCTAGCGAAAGGATGTTTCATGGCACATGTCGATGACCAGCGTGTGGCGCGCGTGCTCGATGTGCTCGAGGCTCAGCACCCCGGCGCACAGCTGCTCGTAAACGACCCGTGGTCGATTTATTACCTGACCGGCTTTTATGCCGATATGTTCGAGCGTTTTTGCGGCGTGCTGCTCGCGCGCGGTGCCGAGCCGGTGATCCTAGTCAACGCCCTGCATCAGCTGCCAGAGTATGACAATGCCCGTGTTGCCTACCACACCGATACCGATGTCGTGGCCGACGCCATCGCGAGTGAGATCGACCCGGCCAAACCACTCGGCATCGACACCGTCATGCGTTCCGGCTTTTTGATGCCGCTTATGGAGCGCCACGCCGCCAGCGAGTTTTTCCTGGGTGACTTTGCCGTCACCGCCGCACGCTCCTGCAAGGATGCCGCCGAGCAGGAGCTTATGCGCGCGTCCTCTGCCGCCAACGACGCCGTGATGGCCGACGCCATCAAGCTCGTCCATGAAGGCGTGACGGAGCGCGAAATTGCCGATCAGATGCTCGGTCTGTACCGCAAGCACGGCTGCGAGGGCTTTAGCTTTCCGCCGATCGTGAGCTTTGGTGCCAACGCAGGCGACCCGCATCACGAACCCGACGACACCGCGCTCAAGAGCGGCGACGTGGTGCTATTCGACATTGGCGGACGCAATCGCAACTACTGCTCGGACATGACGCGCACGTTCTTTTGGGGCGAGCCGGACGAGGAGACCGCGCGTATCTACAATATCGTGCGCCGCGCCAACGAGGCTGCCGAGGCGCTCATCGCACCGGGCGTGCGCATGTGCGACCTGGACCATGCCGCGCGCGACGTGATTGAGGACGCAGGCTACGGCAAATACTTTACGCATCGCCTGGGCCACTCGATTGGTCTGCAGGACCACGAGCCGGGCGACGTCTCGCTGGTCAACGAACAGGTCGTGGAGCCGGGCATGACGTTTTCCATCGAGCCGGGCATCTACCTCCCCGGCCGCACCGGAGTCCGCATCGAGGACTTGGCCCTAGTTACCGAGTCCGGCGTCGAGATTCTCAACGCCTACCCCCACGACCCAGTCCGCCTAGACTAGCCAATGCGGCAAAGGGACAGCCCCTTTGTCACATTGCGATTACGTCGTGCCACGAAAACGGGCTATCTACTACGTTTAACCCGCATGGGTCGACCACACCCGCGTTTTCGCAAAACCAGCAAGCCGTCTACCTGCGGTTTTGATTTCACGATTTTCCGTGTGGTCGAGGGTAACCGGTCAAACGTAGTAGATAGGCCCATTTCGTGGCGAGCGAGTCAACTCGGGGCACAGGGCAGCCAAAAAAGCCCCGTCCCAAATTGGCTGCTTTTGAGTTGCGGTGATATACGGACTGTTTGAGGCTTCTGGTTTGTAAAACAGTCCGTATTTCACCGCAACTGATGAGGGGATGGGTTAGCGCAGCAGGCCGGCTACTTCGCCTGCTAGGGTGATGGTACCGGCTGCTACGAAGGACTCACCCGCGGCATCGAAGGCAGCGAGAGCCTCGGATACGCTCGGGTATACGCCCGCGAGCTTATCGGCATCAACGAGGGCGGCGAGCTCCTCTGCTGGCAGGGCGCGATCGGAATCGGTCTGCGTTACGACTACACGCGGGAAGGCCGGGATCAACACATCGACGATACCTGCCACATCCTTGTCGGCCAGCGCGGCGCACAGCAACGTGGGGCGATTCTCCACGCACGGGTCGATCTCGTCCAGCGCGCTCACAAAGTTCTCGCAGCTCTGAGGATTATGACAGGCGTCAATCAGCTTGAGCGGATTGGTTCCCAGCACGTCAAAACGGCCCGGCGTGGGACAGCCCATAAGCGCCGCATCGAGCTTGTCATGGTCGAGCTCGCGGCCCAGATAGCCCTCGCACAGCATAATCGCGCACGCGGCATTCTGCGGCTGATAGGCCGGCTTGACCATGCTCGACGTATAGATCGCACGCGGCGTGGTGCAGCTAAACTCAACCGTATCGCCCACGTGCTCCGGCACCTTGGTCGTGGCATGGTTCACCACCAGCGGCACCACACCGCACTCGCGGCAACGGGCATCCATCACGCGCTGAACGCTCGGCTCATGCGTGCCCTCGCCCAGCACAACCAGGCGCCCGGACTTAATGACCGCGGCCTTCTCACCCGCAATGGCTTCAAGCGTGTCGCCCACATGAGCCGGAACCTTGGTCGTGGCATGGTTCACCACCAGCGGCACAATGCCGCACTCGCGACAACGCGCGTCCATCACGCGCTGAACACTCG
>CABUUG010000190.1 GCA_902494605.1 uncultured Collinsella sp. | reverse complement strand
CCATGGAGTCCTTACGCAGCGGGTACAGTCCGCTGGGCCAGTCATCGGGAAGCACCAGGCGGCGACGGTCGGGCAGACCCTCGGGGATCAGGCCGAACATGTCGCGAAGCTCGCGCTCGCCCCACACGCAGGCGGGGACGAACGGCGTCACGGACGGGAACGTCATCTTGGCGGGATCGACCTCGGTGCGCACGGTCACCCAGCCGGGGTCCTCCCCCTCCATGGAGATGACGTAGTACACGGCGTAACGGCCGCACAGGCTTCGCTCATCGTTGCCGATGATCACGGGAATCCAGCCGTAGCGCTCGTAATACAGGTAGTGGACGGCCTCGGGCAGCTTGTCCTGCTTGACGGTAATCGTCAGCTGGTCCTCGCACTGCCACTCGACCTTCTCGATGCAGCCCGGAACGGCGCGACGCAGGGCCTCGACATGGCTCTCGCAGCGACGGGCATACACCTTGTTCTCAGTTTCAATCATTCGTTACTCCACCTCGCTCTGAGCGGTCTCGGTACCGAACACAGCGCGGTACATCGGCGTCGCGTGAAGTTCCTCGGTGCTCTGCTCGAGCACGATGCCGGTCGCAGTCTCCACACCGTGCACGAGAGGCAGCGGGGTGGCGATGCCAAACCACAAGATCATGACAGCCAGGATGATTTCGGGGATAAGCATGAGCGCCGGGGCCTCATGCTTATCCATGCCCTGGGGCGCATGGCCGAATACAGACTTGAGTGCGATGCGGGTGAGCGCGGAGATGGCCACGGTAAGACCGAGGGCGACCACGACGACCAGCCACATGGGACCGGCGGTAACACCGGCGACAAAAGTCAGGAACTCGGAGATAAACATGCCAAAGGGCGGGAAGGCACCAAGACCGAGCAGCGCCAGGATGGCGAGCGCGGCGGTTGCGGGGGCAACCTCGACGACGCCTTGGATCTTGGCCAGGCTACGCGTGCCAAAGGCGTGCTGGATGTTGCCGGACACGCAGAAGGCAAGCGTCTTGGTAAAGCCGTGGAACACGCAATGCAGCAGGGCCGCGGCGATACCCAGCGGGCCACCGATACCCAGGCACAGGGCGATAACGCCCACGTTCTCCACAGACGAGTACGCAAAGCGGCGCTTGAGGTCGTCCTGGCGAAACATCGAAAGTGCCGCCACCAAAATGGACAGCGTGCCGACGATCAGCAGCAAAAGCTGCGGATACTCGGCGCCCACGGCCTGGATAGTAAAGCCGTAGAAGCGCATGATCACAAGCATGGCGCACTTAAGCAGCACGCCCGAGAGCAGGGCCGAGACAGGGCTCGGAGCCTGGGAGTGGGCATCGGGCAGCCAAGTGTGCATGGGGAACAGGCCGGCCTTGGTGCCAAAGCCGATCACGACAAACGCAAAGGCGAGGCGCATGAGCGTCGGGTCGAACTGGTCGGCATACGGCAGCACGCACGACAGGAACGCGGCCTCATGGGCGTTGGGAATCACGTCGGCGGCGTTGGCGTAGATCAGCAGCGTACCGAACAGGCCAAAGGCCACGCCGGCGGTGCAGACCATCGCATACTTCCAAGAAGCCTCGAGGGCCGTCTTGTTCTTGTAGATACCCACGAGGAACACGGTGGAAAGCGTGGTTGCCTCCACGGCGGCCCACGTGAGGATCATGTTGTTGGACAGGCACGCGAGCAGCATGGTGAACACAAACAGGCTAAACAGCGCAAAATACTGCTTGGCGCGCTCGGCGGGCATGGAGCCCTCCTCGATATCGGCCTTTACATAGGGCAGCGAGAACAGCCCCGTAAGAAAACCGATAAAGCCGATGAGCAGCACAAAGATGGCGCCCAGCGAATCGAGGTGAAACCACAGGCCAAAAGCGCTCGCGGTTTCGCCGCTCATAAGGACGTCACCGGCCGTCATAATCGACAGCACCAGGACGGCTGCGACGGAGACCAGGTTGAGACCGGCAAACACGTTATAGGACGTGTTCTTGGGCAAAAATGCCATGACCAGCGAGAACACCAAAGGAGTCGCGAGCAGGGCGAGAATCAACGTTTCCATGGACTACCCCCTCAGCTCGGACAGGTCGCGCGCATCGAGCGAGTGGGAGTCGTCCCAAATGCGACGCACGACGATGGACATGATGATGACGGCAAAGATGGCGTCGGTGGCGATACCGATCTCGATGATCTCGGGAGCGGTGGGGGCCAAAAGCGCGAGCGTCACGTGGCTACCGTTTTCCATGAGGCAGTATCCAAAGATCTGCTTCATGATGTTGCGCTGCGAGATGATGCAGGTGAGGCCCACAAAGAAGTGAGCGAAGCTAATAGCGAGCGCAGGCGTTGCGACCTCGGCCGTGGGCAGGCTGATCTGCGTCACGACGGCAAAGCAGATCGCGACCTCCACGGCGATGATGCAGATGGCCCACGCGGGCTTAAGGCCGGCCTTGAGCGATGCGTCGCTCGGCTCGCCCATCTTCTTG
>CABUUG010000189.1 GCA_902494605.1 uncultured Collinsella sp. | reverse complement strand
CGGCAGGTGCTCGCGAAGGGCATCCAGGCGCTCGCATGAGGAGCGAGACGGCGCCGGCGTGCCATCGAGCGCAAGGGCGCGGGCATCGCCGAACACCCAGGGATTGCCATAGATACCGCGCGCGATAAACACGGCACTGGCGCCAGAGCTGCGCAGACGCTCCGCCGCATCCTCGGCCGAGAACACGTCGCCCGAACCGATAACGGGAATCTCGACGGCGTCGGCCACCTCATCGACGATCGACCAATCGGCCTGACCCGTATAGAGCTGCGTGGCGCAGCGACCATGCACCGCCACCGCAGCTGCCCCTGCCCCCTCGAGCATCTGGGCAAACGTCGCGGCGTTGCGGTCCTCGGCGTAAAAGCCCTTGCGGATTTTTACGGTCACGGGCACGTGCGCCGCGCTCACCGCCGCCTCGACGATCTGCTCTGCCAGCTCGGGCGTGCGCATGAGCGCCGAGCCCTCGCCCTTGGTAACGACCTTGCGAGCGGGGCATGCCATATTGATATCGATCAGCGTCAGGCGATCGCCCACACGTTCCTCGACGGCAGCGACAGCACTCGCAAACTGATCGGGCTTGGAACCAAAGAGCTGCACGCAGATTTGCTGCTCCTCGTCGGCCGGCAGCACCAAACGCCACGTCTTATTGCTGGCATAGGCAAGGCCTGCCACGCTCACCATCTCGCTATAGGCAAGATGGGCACCACGGCGACGGCACATGATGCGATAGGCGGGGTCGGTTACGCCCGCCATGGGAGCCATAAGGAACGGCTGCTCGGCATAGGCACCCAGCAGCCGCGTACTGTATTCAGAAAGCGCCATGGACCTAATCGTCCACCTTGAGAATCGCCATAAAGGCCTCCTGCGGAACCTCGACCGAGCCGATGGCCTTCATGCGCTTCTTGCCCTCTTTCTGCTTCTCGAGCAGCTTGCGCTTACGCGAGATATCGCCACCATAGCACTTGGCCAAAACGTCCTTGCGGCGCGCCTTGACGGTAGAGCGGGCAATGATCTTGTTGCCGATAGCGCCCTGAATAGGCACCTCGAACAGCTGGCGGGGGATAATCTCCTTGAGCTTGTCGCACAGACCGCGTGCCAGGCCATAGGCCTTGTCCTTGTGCACGATAAACGAAAGCGCGTCCACCTCGTCGCCCGAAAGCAAAATATCGAGCTTGACGAGCTCAGAGGGACGATACTCGTTGAACTCATAGTCGAGCGAGGCATAGCCCTTGGTACGGCTCTTGAGCTGGTCAAAGAAGTCCAGGATGAGCTCGGCAAGCGGCATGTCAAAGCGCATCTCGACCGATTTGCTCGTGAGATGGATCATGTCGGTCGTAATGCCGCGGTGCTCGATGGCGAGCTGCATGACGGCACCCGTATACTCGGGCGGGCAGATAATCTTGGCCTTGAGGTAAGGCTCCTCGATGCGCTCGATGCGCGTAGCCTCGGGCAGATCTTGCGGGCTGCGGACATCAATCATCTCGCCGTCGGTCTTGTAGACGTGATAGTCCACCGAAGGGCTCGTGGCAATCAAATCCAGATTGAACTCGCGCTCCAGGCGCTCCTTGACGACCTCCATATGCAACAGGCCCAAGAAGCCCACGCGGAAACCAAAGCCGAGCGCCACCGAGGTCTCGGGCTCCCACACCAACGACGGGTCGTTGACATGCAGCTTATCGAGAGCGTCGCGCAGGTTCTCGTAATCCTTGTTGTCGATCGGGAACAAACCCGTGTAGACCATGGGCTTAGCCTCGCGGTAACCGGGAAGCGGCTCGGGGCAGGGATTCGACGCCCACGTGAGGGTATCGCCCACGTGCACGGCCTCAGGATCCTTCAGACCCGTGACCACGTAGCCGACCTCGCCAACCGTCAGTGCGTCAACCGGGGTCTCGGCAGGACGCTTGACGCCCACGCCGTCGACCAAGAAGTCACCTTCTGCCTGCATCATGCGCAGGGTATCGCCCTTCTTGATGGAGCCGTCAAAGACGCGGACCGTGGCAACGACGCCGCGGTACTCATCGAAATACGAATCCAGGATAAGCGCCTTGAGCGGCGCGTTAGCATCGCCCTTGGGCGGCGAGATCAAAAAGACAATGGACTCCAGCAGATCGTGAATGCCCTCGCCGGTCTTGCCCGATACGCATACGGCATCGTCGGCAGGGATCGCCAGGTCGTCCTCGATCTCGGTCTTGACCTCGTCGGGGTGTGCCGACGGCAGGTCGATCTTGTTGATAGCGGGCACGATATCCAGGTTGGCATTCATGGCGAGCGTCGCGTTGGAGACAGTCTGCGCCTCGACACCCTGGGTGGCGTCGACGACGAGCACCGCACCCTCGCAAGCGGCAAGCGAACGCGAGACCTCGTAGGTAAAGTCCACGTGGCCCGGCGTATCGATCAGGTTGAACTGATACGTCTCGCCATCGTCGGCATCATAGGACACGCGAACGGCATTGGACTTGATCGTGATGCCGCGCTCGCGCTCGAT
>CABUUG010000188.1 GCA_902494605.1 uncultured Collinsella sp. | reverse complement strand
TACCAAAGAGTGCGTAGCCGATCTTGATGCAGGGAAAGGCCGATCCCCAGAGTGCACAGCAAACAAGACAGCCCAGGATGAGTCCGGGCAGGGTGGCGAGATACGGCTTGCGGCTTTTCATGATGTCCTTCCTGCATGCGCGAAGCAAAAAAGAACCCGCCACCGGATGTGTCGGTGGCGGGTGTTGTTACCCGAAGGGATTGTACCCGATGGGAAAGGTTTAAGCGAAGTAGGCCACGCCGCTTTCAAAGATCGGCATGAACTTATCGCCGGGGACATGCTCGGGCACGTTGCGGTACAGGTTGTCGCCGCGACGCTCGGCATGGCCCATCTTGCCCAGGACGCGGCCGTCGGGGCTCGTGATGCCCTCGATGGCGAGTGCGGAGCCGTTGGGGTTGACGGAGAGATCCATGCTGGGCTTACCGTCCTCGCCCACGTACTGCGTGGCGACCTGGCCGTTGGCGATCAGCTGGGCGAGCACTTCATCGTTAGCGACAAAGCGGCCCTCGCCGTGGCTGATGGCGACGGTGTAGGGGTCGTCCAGGCTGCACTGCGACAGCCACGGGGACAAGTTGGACGAGATGCGGGTGCGCACCAGACGGCTCTGGTGGCGACCGATGGTGTTGAACGTCAACGTGGGCGCATCGGGCGTGGCGTCGACGATGTCGCCGTAGGGCACCAGACCGAGCTTGATCAGGGCCTGGAAGCCGTTGCAGATGCCCAGCATCAGGCCATCGCGGGCCTTGAGCAGGTCGCGGACTGCCTCGGTGACCTCGGGAGCGCGGAAGAACGCCGTGATGAACTTGGCGGAGCCGTCGGGCTCGTCGCCGCCCGAGAAGCCGCCGGGGATCATAACGATCTGGCTTGCACGGATGCGGCGGGCAAGCTCGTGGGTGCTCTCGGCGACGGCCTCGGGCGTGAGGCTGTTGATCACGAAGGTGTCGGCCTCGGCGCCGGCGGCGCGGAAGGCACGGGCACTATCGTACTCGCAGTTGTTGCCGGGGAACACGGGGATAACCACGCGCGGGCGGGCGATCTTGGCGCCGCCGTACACGTGGATGTCCTTGGCGCGGAAGTCGATGGTCTCGACCTCGGGGGTCTCGTCGGCGCTGCGGTAGGCAAAGACGCCCTCGATGCCGCTCTCCCAGGCCTCCTGGAGCTCGGAGAGCTCGATGACTTCGGAGCCGGTGTCGATGACATAGCCCTCGACGGTGGTGCCCAGGGGCTCGACGACAACGCCGTCGGCGACCTCGGGCAGCTCGGCATCCTCGGCGAGCTCGACGATAAAGCTGCCGTAGAGCGGGGTGAAGAGGCTCTCCACGTCTACATCCTCGGCAAGCTCGATACCGATCTGGTTACCGACGCACATCTTAAAGAGGCTCTCGGCGCCGCAGCCGTAGCCGGGCGTGGAGATGGCCAGGGCGTTGCCGGTAGCAGTGAGCGCCTCGACGGCGTCAAACGCGGCGAGCAGCTGCTGAGCGTCGGGGCGGTAGTCCTCGCCATAGGTGGCGGGGGCGATGCGGACGACGCGGTGCGTGAGGCCCTTGAACTCGGGCGAGACGGCGCGGGCGGCCTTGCCCACGGCGACGGCGAAGCTGATCAGGGTCGGCGGAACGTTGAGCTCGCCGGCCTCGTCCTCAAACGAACCGCTCATGGAGTCCTTGCCGCCGATGGCGCCGGCACCCAGGTCGACTTGGGCCATGAGGGCGCCCAGGACGGCTGCCGTGGGCTTGCCCCAGCGCTCGGCCTCGGTGCGCAGACGCTCGAAGTACTCCTGGAAGGAGAGGTAGGCGCGCTTGTGCTCAAAGCCGGCAGCCACGAGCTTGGCGATGGACTCGACCACGGACAGGTAGGCGCCCGCAAACTGGTCGGCTTCCATCAGATAGGGGTTAAAGCCCCATGCCATGGCGCTCGCCGTGGTGGTCTCGCCGTCCACGGGGAACTTGGCGACCATGGCCGAGCTGGGGGTGAGCTGCGTCTTGCCGCCAAAGGGCATGAGCACGGTTGCGGCACCGATGGTGGAGTCGAAGCGCTCGGAAAGGCCCTTGTTGGAAGCGACGTTGAGGTCGGTGACGAGCGAGGTCATGCGCTCGGCAAGCGTGGTGCCGGCCCAGCTGGGCTGCCACACGCTGCGGGCGCAGACGTGGGCGACCTGGTGCTTGGGTGCACCGTTGGAGTTGAGGAACTCGCGGGATAGATCGACGATGGCGACGCCGTTCCATGCCATGCGCATGCGCGGCTCGGCGGTAACCTCGGCGATGACGGTTGCCTCCAGGTTCTCCTCGGCGGCGTAGCCCATGAACTCCTCGACGTCACCGTCGGCGACGGCGCAGGCCATGCGCTCCTGGGACTCGGAAATGGCGAGCTCGGTGCCGTCCAGGCCGTCGTACTTCTTGGTTACGGTATCAAGGTCGACATACAGGCCGTCGGCAAGCTCGCCCACGGCGACCGAGACGCCGCCGGCGCCAAAGTCGTTGCAGCGCTTGATCAGACGGCAGGCATC
>CABUUG010000187.1 GCA_902494605.1 uncultured Collinsella sp. | reverse complement strand
GTCTGACCGAACGAGGGTATGGGGGCTCGTTCGGCCAGACGCGCCGCCGCTGTTTGTGATCCGCTTTCCTCCGTCCCCTTCGGATCACGTGATCTGTTGGGGACGGAGGAAAGCGGATCATTTCGTAGGCCCGTGGCCGCCTTGGAAACCGAATGATGGTACGAGCATCCATTCGGCTTCCAAGGCAGCCACGGACAGAACGGGGCGAACAGAAAAGAGCGACGGAGTCTACTCCCCCGCCACGCTCGCGCGCAGCTTGGCGGCGATGGGCTCGGATGCCAGCAGGAACACGAGCATGACCACGGAGCACGCCAGGCACACAATCCAGGCGCTCGCAAAGGAGCCCGTGGCATCGAACAGCACGCCCGAGACGATGGCGCCCACGGTGCCGCCGACCATCTCGAGCGAGGTAATGGTGCCCGTGACCTTGCCGAGGTCGGCCATGCCAAACTGCTTGGACGCGGCAATAGTAGGCGTGATGGTGCCCATGCACGTTCCGACACCAAAGCTCACGGCAGCCACGATGGGACCAAGATCGGTCGCGGGGAAGCACAGGGCGACGCAGGCGATAATGCACGCAATGGAGCCAAGGATATTGCCAAAGCGCAGACCAAAGCGGTCATAGATCGCACCGAGCGAAATCTTGGCGATAACGACGGTGACCATGTAGGCCGAAAGCACGGTACCTGCCCACATGGGATCGTGGCCGCCCGTGACGATCTTGGCGCCGTTGACGGTAACACTCGTCATGTTGGTGACCTGGTTGGGCAAGATGGCGCCGTTAACGAGACCCATAAAGAGGAAGGCGACGACGAGCAGCCAAAACGCCGGGCTCTTCTTGATACGAGACCAGCCGACGCTAACCTCGGGCGCCGTGTGCTCGTCCTTATCGCCAGCCGTCGAGACGGACGGATCGCCCGGGTTCTCGCCGAGCGGCTTAAGCCCGATCTCGGAAGGCTTGGTGCGGAAGGAGTAAGCCGTGATGGGCAGTGCCGCCACCATGCAGACGGCAGCGAGTACCAGGAACGCAGAGCGCCAGCCCACACTCACGATAAGAGAGCTCACGATCGGCGAGAGAATGGCTCCGCCAAAGCCCGAGCCCGAAAGTGCGATGGAAATGGCAAGGCCGCGTTTAGCGGTAAACCAGTTGGCGGTCACAAGGCTAATGAGCAGACGGGTCGAGGCCACAGCGAAGCAGCCCGAAACGGCAAAGAGCACGTAGACCTGCCACAGCTCACCGACAAAGCTCATGCCGGCAAGCACCGCCGAGGTAGCGATAACGGTAAGCGAGCCCAATACGCGGCCACTCACCTTATCGGCAACATGACCGATAACGAGCGAACCCACGACACTCACCACGGTGGAGATGGCATTGGAGACGTTGTACTGCGCAAGGGAAATACCCAGGTTGCTGACGATCAGCGGCTGGAACAGGCTCATGCAGTTGACGAAAATCGTGTAACACGTGGCCATGATCACGAAGCCGGAGGCCACCACGAGCCAGCCGGGGAAGAACTTACGCTGCTGGGGCATACTGCTCCTTTTAGACAAACGAATAGCCTGCGCCGGGCGCCGGTAGTGCCCAAGATTGCCTTGAAAGACAAGGGCATAGGCCTTACGGCCATGCCCGCAGGCTTGAAAGGCAAGGTTGGGTGCTACCGGTGGTCGGCGATATAGCCCAAAGCGACGGCGGTATAGGCCGCGGCACCGAGCGGCAGCTCGGCATCGTTAAAACGTGCCTTGGGATGGTGCTGGGCAAAGTGTTCGTCCGTGTCGGTTACGGCCGCGCCCACGGTAAAGTACGCACTTGGGATCTTGCTCGAGATAAGCGCGAAGTCCTCACTCGCCATGGCATGGAAAAGCGGCAAGAAAGCCGTCTTGGGCAGCACTGCGCCCACGTAGCCAAGCGACGCCTGAGTCATATCGCTGTCGAGTACAAGCGGCGGAACATCCGAAAGCGTCTCGATGGTCGCCGGCGTACGATAGGTCGTAGCAACGCCGTTAACGACCTCCGCGATGCGGGTCTTTAGGTGAGCCATGAGCTCAACATCAAAGCCGCGCAGCGTTCCCTCGAGCACGCAGGTGTCGGGGATGACGTTGGCCGCCAAGCCGCCGGCGAACTTACCAACGGTAAGTGCGACTTCCTTGGCCGCCGGCACCTCGCGGGAGATAAGCTCCTGGAGCGCCAGGTGCACGTGGACGCCGGCCGTGATGGGGTCGATGCAGATCTCGGGGCTGGAACCGTGGCCGCCCTTGCCCTGGAGCGTGATGCGGAAACCGTACACACCCGAGAGCGCCGGGCTGCCGTAGAGCACCAGGCCAAGCGGCGACTGGCTGTTGACATGCATGGCAAAGGCCGCCTGAGGGCGCGGGTTCTCGAGCAAGCCGTCGGCGATGGCAGCGCGTGCTCCCTCAAAGGTCTCCTCGCCCGGCTGGAACAGCAACTTGACGGTAGCGTTGGCCTCCACAAGCTCGGCCTCGCGGGCCTTGAGCAGGCGCGCCGCACCAAGCAGGGCCGTCGCGTGCATATCGTGACCGCAAGCATGCATGCAGCCATTGGTGGATGCAAAGGGCTCGCCGGATTCCTCGACAACGGGAAGGGCATCCATATCGC
>CABUUG010000186.1 GCA_902494605.1 uncultured Collinsella sp. | reverse complement strand
ATATCTCGTATCTGCGAAACTACGTGCGCCATCGGGTAATGCCAGTGGTGGCACAGCGTAATGCGAGCGTGTGCAAGACGATTGGCGCCGCCTGTGAGATCTTGGGTGACGAAGATGCGTTTCTATCCCAGCTGTCGGCACAGGCGTTTCGAAGCTGCCTGCGCAAGGAGGCGGCGGGCGCGCTAGTGCTCGATGCCAGACGCCTTGCTGCGGCCGAGGTGGTAATCGCGCGGCGCATCGTGCGACTGGCGATCAAACGCATCAATCCGGGCGCTCGTCCAGAGATGCGACATGTGGAGCGAGTCCTTTCCTGCGTTGCCGAAGGCACAGGCTCGGTCACGCTTCCGGCGGGAATTGACGCGCGCGGCGAGTTTGGCGTGCTAGCGTTTAAGGCGCCGGCGGCTCGTGAGGGGCTGGTTGCGGACTGGATTACCATACCCGGTCGTTTGCCGTTGGGCGGGGGGCGCATGCTGGTCGCAGAGCCGATGGCCGTTGAGCCGGGATGCGATATCGTGCGCCGCGCCCGTGAGCTTGCGGCTGCCGGGGAAGTGACAGCTTTGGTAGACGCGGCTGCCCTGGGTTTTGCCGACAGCGATAGTGAGCGGATCCTGGCGGGCTCACGTGGCGAGATCCCTGCAGAGGCGCGATTGGCGCGCCTGTGGGTGGACGGTCCCGCACCGGGAGACGTGATGTGCCCGTTAGGAATGAGTGGCCGAAGCAAGAAAGTATCCGACTTGCTAGGCGAGGCTCGCATTCCCGTTTCCGAGCGCGCCGGCGTGCCCGTGGTGAGGACGGCGCCGGGAGGTGCCGTGGTGTGGGTCGCCGGAGTTCGCGCGGACGAACGTTTTAAATGCACGGCGGCGACGCGTGTGGCTTATCTGCTTCGCGTGGTTGACGCGGATTAGCCCCTCGCACCAGCTGTTCTGTGCGGCGTTGACGGTATTCCCGCGCTGATGGTGCGCGGGCTGGAAAATATACCCCGTGCGCTGCTAGAATGTGTAGTTCGCGTCCATACGGCGGTGTGTGGGCGATTAAGCACAAGAAAGGGTTGTCATGGCTTCTCAACATCCGGATATCGAGAAGGTTCTGTTTACGCAGGAGGATATCGACGGCATCGTTTCTCGCCTGGGCGAGGAGATCACTCGCGACTACGCGGGTAAGGATCTGGTGCTGATCGCGGTTCTGCGCGGTGCCGTTGTCTTTATGGGCGACCTGATGCGCAAGATTGAGCTACCGACCAACATCGATTTCATGGCTGTTTCGAGCTATGGCGACGGTGTGAAGTCTTCGGGCATCGTGCGTATCATTAAGGACCTGGATATCGACATCCGCGGTCGCGACGTGCTGATCGTCGAGGACATTCTGGACTCGGGCCTGACCCTCAAGTACCTGATGAAGAACCTCGAGAGCCGCAAGCCCGCTTCGCTGGAGGTCGCTGCCTTCCTGTGGAAGGACGTTGAGGACCGTACCTCGGCCATCACGCCCAAGTATGTTGGAACCCATTGCCCCGATGCCTTTGTGGTGGGCTACGGCCTCGATTATGCCGAGCGCTATCGTAACCTTCCGTATCTGGGCATTTTGAAACCGGAGGTTTATTCGTAAGATGCCCGACGACCGTAACGACAACAATTCCCAGACTCCCCGGGAGCCTAAGATCCCGGGGATGCCCGGAGGCAAGAAGCCCACGCGTACGGGCTGGCTGTATTTTCTTTTGGCTTGCGCGCTTCTGGGTTACGCCTTCTTTAACATGGGCTCCGGCTTTGCCAAATCCAGCAATACCGTAAAGCTCGCGACGAGCGAGATGGTGAGCGCCATCAAGCAGGATCGCGTCGAAGATCTGACCTATACGGTTCAAGACGGAAGCGTGACGGGTCATTACTGGAAGACGAAGAAGGACAAGGGCGATACGAGCGAGCTCAAGAGCTTCTCCTCGACCTATGTCGGCTCCGATTCGCTTGCTGAGCTCATGTCGGAGCACCCCGATACCAAGTACATCGTCAACACCAACGATCCCGATTTTTGGGGCGACTTGGCGATGAGTGTGCTTCCGACGATTGCCCTGATCGCCATCATGTTCTACTTTATGCGCCAGATGATGGGCGCCAATAATAGAAACATGCAGTTTGGCAAGACCAACGCCAAGACCAACGAGGCTACGCGCCCCAAGGTCAAGTTCGAAGACGTTGCCGGCGTGGACGAGGCTGTTGAGGAGCTCGAAGAGATTCGTGACTTCTTGAGCGACCCGGACCGCTATCGCAAGCTGGGCGCCAAGATTCCCCGCGGCGTGTTGCTGGTGGGTCCTCCGGGTACCGGTAAGACGTTGCTGGCCAAGGCCGTTGCCGGCGAGGCGGGCGTGCCGTTTTTTAGCATCTCGGGCTCTGACTTTGTTGAGATGTTCGTGGGCGTCGGCGCCAGCCGCGTGCGCGATCTCTTTAAGGAGGCCAAGTCCCAGGCCCCGTCGATCATCTTTATCGACGAGATCGACGCCGTAGGACGTCAGCGCGGTGCCGGCTTGGGCGGCGGCCACGACGAGCGCGAGCAGACGCTCAATCAGCTGCTGGTCGAGATGGACGGTTTTGAGGAGAGCGAGTCGGTCATCCTAATCGCTGCCACCAACCGCCCCGACATTCTGGATCCGGCACTACTGCGTCCCGGCCGTTTTGACCGTCAGGTCACGGTCGACCGTCCGGACGTAAAGGGTCGCGAGCAGATCTTGCGCGTGCATGCCGAGAACAAGCCGATGGACGAGGACGT
>CABUUG010000185.1 GCA_902494605.1 uncultured Collinsella sp. | reverse complement strand
GGCGTTTAGCTCAGGGGGAGAGCGCTTCCCTGACACGGAAGAGGTCAGAAGTTCAAATCTTCTAACGCCCACCAAATGTTCGCAGCTCAGAGGCTATGTCCTCTGGGCTGTTTTGTTTTTACCATCAAGCGTGCCGCCAAATAAGCCACCAAATATTGATCCAAGGTCTGTACGCGATGGTCTTCGCATCCCGTAGAGGTGCCGGCAGATTGCATACGTCCTGGCCGATCGTGACCGCAACATGTTGGTCAAGCATAATCTTTTGGATTCTTTTGGCGTGAGCGGCTTGGTTTTGGTAGGATTTGTCAGCGGCTTGACTAAGGGGGTTTTATAACTGCCATGCAGGTAGCCGTGTTGGTAACGTTTTACCGACTTGCCAAGAACCCCTCATTTTTAATGCGTCTGCAAAATGACTAATTGCTTTGACCTGCCGAAACACTATATGTTGTGTTTGACCTAAAAAAAGAATACAGGATATAGATGCCTCTTTGTCGTATGATAGATGGCGGACAGAGAACGAAGACCTTAACTGCCTCTTTTGAACGTGTCCTTGAGCCGCTTGATTGGCTCTAGGGAATGTCCGCATGGAGGCTTATGGTTTATCGAGAACACAGATTGCGCGACGGCGCCGCAAGACAGGGGCAAGCCCTGCCGGGCATCGTTTGGCTCTGAAGCGCAATGAGGCTACGACGCGAAAGAGGCAAGAGGATGAAGATCATCAAGCGCAGCGGCACCGAGGTTGTCTTTGACATCGATAAGATCGTCAATGCCATCCGCGCCGCCAACTTGGAGGTCGAGGAGAGCTCTCGTCTAACCGACCGCCAGGTGGTTTATGCGGCGCAAAACGTCGCCGAGGCATGCGAGAACGCGGGCCACACCGTTTCGGTCGAGGAGATCCAGGATTTGGTCGAGGACGAGATCATGCGTCTCGACTGCTACGAGGTTGCCCGCCACTACATCATCTATCGCTATGTTCAGAGCCTGAAGCGCCAGAAGAACACGACCGATGACAAGATCCTGTCGTTGATTGAGTGCAATAACGAAGAGGTCAAGCAGGAGAACTCCAACAAGAACCCGACCGTCAACTCCGTTCAGCGCGACTATATGGCCGGCGAGATTTCCAAGGACCTGACCCAGCGCGTGCTGCTGCCCCAGGAGATCGTGGACGCCCATAATGAGGGCCTGATCCACTTCCATGATTCGGATTACTTTGCCCAGCACATGCACAACTGCGATCTGGTGAACCTGGAGGACATGCTCCAGAACGGCACGGTTATCTCGGGCACGCTGATCGAGAAGCCGCACAGCTTCTCGACCGCCTGCAACATCGCGACGCAGATCATCGCCCAGGTTGCTTCCTCCCAGTACGGCGGCCAGTCTATTTCGCTGACCCATCTCGCCCCGTTCGTTGAAGTGAGCCGTCAAAAGATTCGCGGCGAGGTCGCTCGCGAGCTTGAGGAGCTTGGCGTTTCCGCATCTCCCGAAAAGGTCCGCGAGGTTGTTGAGGACCGTCTGCGTGACGAGATCCGTCGCGGCGTTCAGACGATTCAGTATCAGGTCGTGACCCTTATGACTACCAACGGCCAGGCGCCGTTCGTGACGGTCTTTATGTATCTCAATGAGGCCCGTACGCCCCAGGAGAAGCATGACCTTGCCATGATCGTGGAGGAGACGCTCCGTCAGCGCTATGAGGGCGTTAAGAACGAGGCCGGCGTGTGGATCACCCCGGCGTTCCCCAAGCTTATCTATGTGCTCGAGGACGATAACGTTTACGAGGATTCCCCGTACTTCTACCTGACTCAGCTGGCTGCGAAGTGCACCGCCAAGCGCATGGTGCCCGACTACATCTCCGAGAAGAAGATGCGCGAGCTGAAGCTGTCGAAGGGCGAGACCGCCGGCAATGGCGATTGCTACACCTGCATGGGTTGCCGTAGTTTCCTGACGCCCGACCGTTCGGGCAACGGCTTTAACAATGTCGCCAACGCGCTGAACTATGACCCGACCAAGCCTAAGTACTATGGCCGCTTTAACCAGGGCGTTGTGACCATTAACCTGCCTGATGTCGCGCTGAGCTCGCACCAGGACATGGACAAGTTCTGGAAGATCTTCGACGAGCGCCTTGAGCTGTGCCATCGTGCCCTGCTGTGCCGTCATGAGCGCCTGATGGGCACGCTTTCGGATGCCGCGCCGATTCTTTGGCAGTACGGCGCCCTGGCGCGTCTGAAGAAGGGCGAGACGATCGACAAGCTGCTCGTGGGCGGATACTCCACCATTAGCCTGGGCTATGCCGGCCTGTATGAGTGCGTCAAGTACATGACGGGCCACAGCCACACCGAGAAGGAGGGCACGCCGTTTGCCATGGCCGTCATGCAGCGCATGAACGACAAGTGCGCGGAGTGGAAGGCTGCGAGCGACATCGATTTCTCGCTGTACGGCACGCCGCTGGAGTCGACGACCTACAAGTTCGCCAAGTGCCTGCAGCGCCGTTTTGGCATCATCCCGGGCGTGACGGACAAGGGCTACATTACCAACAGCTATCACGTCCATGTGTCTGAGGAGATTGATGCTTTCGATAAGCTCAAGTTCGAGGGCATGTTCCAGCAGCTCTCGCCGGGCGGTGCCATCTCCTACGTCGAGGTTCCCAACATGCAGGACAACCTCAAGGCTGTCATTCGCGTGATGCAGTACATCTACGACAACATCATGTACGCCGAGCTCAACACCAAGAGCGACTACTGCCAGGTGTGCGGCTACGATGGCGAGATCAAG
>CABUUG010000184.1 GCA_902494605.1 uncultured Collinsella sp. | reverse complement strand
GGGGAGCACGGCGCCCGTGACGTAGGAGGACATGTCGCTCGCCAGGAAAACAAAGGCGTTGGCGACATCCTCGGGCTCGCCCATGCGACCCAGCGGAATGGTGGCGACGATGGGCTTAATAACCTCTTCAGGCAGGTTGGCGACCATGTCGGTTTTGGTTACACCGGGTGCTACGGCATTGACGCGAATGCCCATGGGGGCGAGCTCGCGCGAGAGCGACTGGACCATGCCGTTGACGGCAAACTTGGACGTTGGATAGCCGACGCCAGAGGGCTGGCCGTACTTGGCAACCATCGAGCTCGTGGTGGTGATGGTGCCGCCGTGGCCGGCCTCGGTCATGATCTTGGCGGCAGCTTGGTGGCCATTAAAGACGGCGACGACGTTAAGGTCCATGACCTTTGCGAACTCCTCGGCCGTGTAGTCCAAGAGGGGTGAACGCTGGGAGATACCGGCATTGTTGACGACCGTGTCCAAGCCGCCCATGTCGGCTGCAGCCTGGGTAAAGGCCTCGGTCACGGCTTCGAGTGAGGTGAGGTCGCAGGAGCGGCCCCAGACCTTGGCGTCGGGATAGGCGGCTGTCAGCTTCTCAACGGCCGCATCGGCGGTCTCCTGACGCGAGCCAAAGACGGTGACGGCGGCGCCTTCCTCGATAAAACGGCAGGCGATGGCATAGCCGATACCGCGCGTGCCTCCGGTGATGATTGCTTTCTTGCCCTCGAGCAACATGGTATTTCCTCTCATCGCGGGCGGACATTCGCAGCACAGCGTAGCCGTAACTGGAATCGGCCGTGTTTGCATATCGGTGAACGGTAGCCCGCGTTACCGATGAGCGGCTCGCGCAAATGTGCTCTGCCGTTGTGCTTAGGGCAGGAGACAAAAGGGCTCCCGTCCCGCATCGGACGGGAGCCCTCAAAGCGTGTATTGCTAGGCGAGCGTAGAGCTAGTTCGCCATGACGCCTTCGGTCCAAGCCTCAACGTCCTCGATGCGCAGGACGTTGGCGACCTCGGCCACGCAGTCGACGCTGGCAAGCTCGGCGGCGGCAGCCTGGACGTCCTTCTCGAGTGCGCGGTGCGTCAGGAAGATGACCGAGCAGGCATCGCTGACGCCCGACTTGCCGTCCTCGACCTGGTTGATGAGCGAGATCGAGATGTTGTGCTTGGCAAAGATGTCGACCGTCTCGGACAGGGCGCCCACGCGGTCGGCGACCTTCAGGCGCACATAGTACTTGGTCTGGAGCTCGTCCATGGGCTTAAAGGCGAGGTTGTGACCATAGGGCTCAATCTCGGGCAGCGGAGCCACGCCGCGGCTGATCTGCTCGGAGAGCGACAGGATGTCGCCCACGACGGCGCTCGCGGTGGGGAAGGAGCCTGCGCCGGCACCGTAGAACATGGTCTCGCCCACGGCGTCGCCTACCACGTAGACAGCGTTCATGGCGCCGTTGACCTTGGCAAGCATGTGGTCGGCGGGGATCAGCGTGGGATGCACGCGGACGTCGACGCCGGCGTCGGTATTGCGGGCGATGCCGAGCAGCTTAATGGTGTAGCCGAGCTCGCGGGCCTGGGCGATGTCCTCGGCGCCGATGGTACGGATACCCTGCTGGTACACATCGTCGGTGGTAACGCGGGTGCCAAAACCGATGGAGGCGAGGATTGCCGTCTTGCTGGCGGCATCGAAGCCGTCGACGTCGGCGGACGGGTCGGCCTCGGCATAGCCCTTTGCCTGGGCGTCGGCGAGCACGTCAGCGTAATCGGCGCCCTCGGCGTCCATGCGCGACAGGATGTAGTTGGTGGTGCCGTTGAGAATGCCAGCGATGGTCAGGATCTTGTTGCCCACCAGGTCGTGCTCGAGCGTGCTCACGATGGGGATGCCACCGCCACAGCTGGCCTCGCACTTAATCTGCACGCCGCACGCGCGCGCCTTCTCGGCGAGCGTCTCGACATGACGGCCCAGCAGGGCCTTGTTGGCAGAGACGACGTGCTTGCCGTTCTCGAAGGCGGTGGTGAAGATTTCGGTCGCGGGGTGCTCGCCGCCGATGAGCTCGACGACGATATCGACGGCGGGGTCGGTGACGACGTCGTGCCAGTCGCTCGTAAAGGCCTCGCGCTCAATACCGGCAGCTTCGGCCTGCTCCCAGGCAAGCGCGCAGGCGCGGGTCAGCTTAAGGTCGATGCCGTAGGCTGCCAGGTACTCATCGTGGTGGCTCTTGATCAGGCGGGCCACGCCGCCGCCGACGGTTCCCAGACCGATGAGGCCGACGTTCACGGTGCGCAGGGGTTCGCTCATAGATAGCTCCTTCGTGCATCTTATGGATGGATTAACCGCTTAAAGGTTGAGTGCATTCTAGCGTGAACCGAGGGCGCGTGCTCGCCAGGCAACAGGAGTCGCACAAAACGGCACCCCCGAAACGCTGCGGAAACATTGGAAACATGCTCGCTACAAACGGAATTCCGTAACAAACTGTCAACGTTTGCACCATAAGGTTTGCCCTGTACCGCAAGACGGCCGCACCGCGGCCAGCGAAAAGGGGGACACCATGTTTAGCATCAACAACGAACTTAACCGCAGGAGTTTCCTTGTCGGAGCCACGCTTATTTTTGCCCCGATCTATTACACCCCAGCGTCCGTTTTGCTCAAGAACGCCAAGGACATGGGCTACGACATGACCCTCATGGGTACCGACGGCATGGACGGCCTGCTCTCTGTGGAAGGTTTCGATACCTCTCTTGCCGAGGGCGTACTGCTCATGACCCCGTTTTCGGCTGACGATGAGAAG
>CABUUG010000183.1 GCA_902494605.1 uncultured Collinsella sp. | reverse complement strand
TTGAGATTGATGCCGCAGGTGGGGCATAGGCCGCGACAATCGGGCTTGCACAGGACAACGAACGGCGTATCCATGACGACCGCGTCGTTGATGGGCTCACCCAGATCGACGATGCGATCCTCGCCCAGCAGCTCGTAGCCGTCCTCATAGGCCTCGGGGTCCTCGGGCTCGTTAAAGAGATAGAATTCCTCAATCTCACCGGCGATATCAAACGAAGCGGGCTCCAGGCAACGGTCGCACTCACCGGTGGCGTGCGCGCGGACCATGCCCGTAAGCAGAACACCGGTGCCGGCATTGGTAAAGACCACGTCGTAGTCAATGCCGTCCTGCAGCTGGTACTCCTTCTCGCCCACCGTATAGGTGGCGACATCGACCTTGCCGGTCAGCGGATACGAGTCTCCGGGAAACTCGAGCTGCTCGGAAAGATCGACGGTAACGCTCGGGAACTGAGCCATTACCACTGACCATTCTGCTGGGCGGCACCCTCGTTGAGCTGCTGACGGCAACGGGTCACCGTGCCGGTCAGGCTCTTGAGGTTCTCCTCGAGGTGCGTAAAGACCTGCTCGGCGTAGTCCTCGGCGGCATAGCGCGTCTCGCGCTCATACTGCTGGGCACGGTCGCGGATATCGTCGGCCTGCTGCTGCGCAAGGCGGACGATCTCCTGCTCACCGGCAATAGTGAGGGCCTGCTGCTGAGCGTCGGCGATGATGGAATCAGCCTGAGCGGCGGCGGAAGCCATAAGCTCCTCGCGCTCCTTAAGGATACGGCGGGACTTCTGCCACTCCTCGGGATAGCTCATACGGATCTCGTCGAGGATGTTGAAGAACACGTCGGCGTCGATGACCTTGAACTGAGCGTTCTTGCCGAAAGGCGGCTTGGCTTCCTCGATCAGCCCTTCGAGCTCATCGACCAAGCTGACGATCCTATCGCCAGGAAAATTCTCGCCCGGCATCCGGTCTCCTTTCATAGGTAACATATCATCGTGCTAGTTTACCACATGCCACCAGGCAATAAAAAACGTCACGAAAAGCGATGTCTGAGCGCTTCAACCACGTTGGACGGGACAAACGTCGATACATCGCTGCCGAGCGAGGCGATCTGGCGAACGACCGAGCTCGAGATATAGCCGTACTGCGGCGCACTCATGACAAAGATGGACTCCAGCTCGTTATCCAGGCGGTAGTTGAGGTCGGCCTGCTGCAGCTCGTACTCAAAGTCAGTCATGGCGCGCAGACCCTTGACCACGGCCCCCGCCCCCTGATCACGAGCGAAGTCGACCAAGAGGCCAGTAAAGGGCAGGACCTCGACGCCATCGATATCACCGAGTGCCTCACGGGCCAGCGCCACGCGTTCATCGAGCGTAAACGTGGTGCCCACACCATTTTTGCCCTGCGACTCGGCAACGGCCACGATCACACTGGGAAAAATGCGGCGGGCGCGGCGGATGACGTCGATATGGCCAAACGTGATGGGATCGAAGGTACCCGGAACGATGACGCGGTTAATGGTGTCACTCATGGGCATCCCCCTGAAACGTCGTGCCGTCGCTGTCATCGGCATCGGTGGCGGTATCGTCATCCTCACCCTCGCCGACCCAGCGGAGCAAGTCGACCGAGGTGATGCCATAGCGTTTCTCACGCACGGTTACAAAGCCGGCAGGATGTGCACCCGCGTCGGCGGCAGCATGCTCAAACAGAGCATAGGCGCCCGGGGTGAGCAGACCCTGCTGGGCCAGGTTCTGCAGCAGCTCATCGACCGGCTTGGCACCAAAAGCATAGGGCGGGTCGAGCAAGACCAGATCGAAGGGGCCGCCCGGCACGCGGCCGCGCGAAGCGCTCGCGAGGATGTCGCCGGTCACGACGTGCCAGCGAGCGCGGTCGCGGCACAGCGACTCGATATTCTTGGTGATGAGCCGTGCGGCATTCCGATCGATCTCAAACGTCGTGAGCGAGCGGGCTCCGCGCGAGAGCATCTCGATGCCCAGGGCGCCGGAACCGCCAAAGGCGTCCAGCACGCGCACCTCGTCAAGATCGAAGTCGAATGCCGACATGACCATAGAAGCGCACGCCTCGCGCACGCGATCGGTCGTGGGGCGGGTGACATCGCGACCACGGGGCTCTTCGATCTTGCGACCGCGCCATTCGCCGCCGATGATTCTCATCCTCCGCTGACCTCCTTAAAGATGTGTCGATACCGCGCGGCGACTGCATCGCGCAGGGGACGCGTCGCCACAGAGTCAAGATTGCTAGCATACCGCAAGAGCTCGACCGCGTCCAAATGCGCCCACTCGATGAGCTCCTCGTCGGCATCGAGGTCGACAAAACGTAGGGTCACGCCACCATGCTGACGGTAACCCAAGATTTCGCCCTCGTGGCGCAGGCGTAGGTCCATCTGCGCGAGCGTAAAGCCATCTGCGGTCTTCTCGAGCGACTGCAGGCGATCTTGTGCCGCCGATGTGCCGCCGTTACCCTTGGAGTGCGTCATGACCAGGCATGTGCCCGCCACGCCGCCACGGCCCACACGACCGCGCAGCTGGTGCAGGGCGGCCAAACCAAAGCGCTCACCGTTCTCGATGACCATGACGGTGGCGTTGGGCACGTCGACGCCCACCTCGACCACGGTGGTCGAAACGAGCACGTCAATCTCACCGCGTTTAAAGGCGTCGATCACGCGATCCTTCTCCCCCGCCCGCATGCGGCCGTGGAGACGTTCGATAGTTAGGCCCGGCAGCGCCAGGCGCAGGCGGTCGAGCTTGGTCGCCGTATCGTGCAGCGGCACGGGGACGGTCAC
>CABUUG010000182.1 GCA_902494605.1 uncultured Collinsella sp. | reverse complement strand
TCGGGCCTGCAGTCCATTCCGCGCGGTCAATACGAGGCCGCCGAGGTGCTGGGCTACTCGCGCCTGCAGACGTTTTTGTACATTGTGATGCCGCAGGTTGCCAAGCGCATTCTGCCGGCGATGGGCAACGAGATCATCACACTGGTCAAGGACACGTCGCTGGCGTTTGCCATTGGCGTGGGTGAGATGTTCTCGACGGCCAAGGCGCTGGTCGCCTCGCAAGTGAGCATGGTGCCGTTTGCGATTGCGGCGTTGATCTACTGGGTCTTTAACTTTGTGGTCGAGATGCTGCTGGGCGCCGCCGAAAAGAAGCTGGACTATTATCATGACTAACTCGGTGATGAAAATCGAAAGCGCGCGCAAGGCGTTTGGCGGCAATGAGGTGCTCAAGGATATCTCGCTTGAGGTGAAGCGTGGCGAGGTCGTGGCGATTATCGGGCCTTCGGGTGGCGGTAAGTCCACGCTGCTGCGCTGCGCCACGCTGCTCGAGACGCTCGACGGTGGATCGCTCTCGTTTGGCGACCTTGCCGTCGCGACGGATGCGGGTTCGGGCGCAGTCTATGCGAAGGGCGATGTGCCCAAGCGGGCACGCTCGCGATTCGGCCTGGTGTTCCAAAATTACAACCTGTTCCCGCACTATACCGTGATGAAAAACATCATCGACGCGCCGATCCGCGTGCTTAAGCGCCCGCGCGAGCAGGCGGAAGCTCGTGCGGGCGAGTTGATCGCGCAGATGGGGCTTACGGGCAACGAGAACAAGGTGCCATGTGAGCTTTCGGGTGGCCAGCAACAGCGTGTGAGTATCGCCCGCGCCTTGGCGCTCGATCCGGAGATTCTGTTCTTTGACGAGCCGACCTCGGCACTCGATCCCGAGCTGACGGCCGAGGTGCTGCGTGTCATTAAAGACCTTGCCGCGCAGAATATGACGATGGTGATTGTGACCCACGCAATGCAGTTTGCGCGCGATGTTGCCGACCGCGTGGTCTTTATGGATGGCGGCCGCATTGTCGAGGAGGGTCCTGCCGAGCAGGTCATCGACCATCCGCGTGAGCAGCGCACCCGTGAGTTCTTGAGCCGTATCGAGGGATAGGCTCAGGTATTTACTCAACTATTAATTGAGGCGAAGCCGCCGCAGGTCTTACGGTCTGTGGCGGCTTTTTGTTTGCATCGACGGGGTTCAATAATCGCCTCACAAGCTTGTCTCTTCCTCTCGCCGCCTGTATTCATACGTGCGCCGAAAGGTATGCATGGACAGCCGCCCGTGAGGGTAGGGTGGTGGCATAGGACATTTGGAGGGTGAGTCGGCTCGGTTGCCGACCATGCTGCTCCCGGGATGGCACCGACCGCGAACTCTCCCCGTTGGCGTCGCGCATTGCGCGCGGCCCTGCAAGGAGGTCATCATGGGTGCTCCCAAGACCGGCAATGTAAGGAACGTGGTGCTCGTAGGCCAAGGCGGGGTGGGCAAGACTTCACTCGCCGAGGCCATGCTCCACCTTTCCGGCAAGACCGCCCGCCTGGGCGGCCACGACGGCACCAAGCCCACGCTCGACTATGACCCCGAAGAGGTCAAGCGTGCATTTTCCATCTCGACGACCATCGCGCCGATCGACTGGAAAGGCGCGCGCATCAATGTGCTCGATGCCCCGTGCTACCCCGATTTTATCGGCGACGCCTTTGCCGCGATGAGCGTCTGCGAGACGGCTCTGTTTGTGGTCGACGCCGAGGCCGGCCCGCAGCCTACGACGGTTAAGCTCTGGTATGCCGCCGAGGACCTGCGCCTGGCGCGTGCGGTGTTCGTAAACCGCCTGTCGCGCTCCGAGGCCAGCTTTGCGACCACGATGGACCTGCTGCAAGAGCGCTTTGGCACGCGCCTGGGCGCCGTGACCCTTCCCTGGGGCGAGGGCGAGGACTTTGACGGCATCATCGACCTGGTGCGCATGAAGGCGCGCCATTGCAACGGCACCGAAGCCGTTGAGTCGGAGATTCCCGAGGAGTATCGTGCCCAGGCCGAGGAAGCCCATGACCATCTGTGCGAGCTGGTGGCCGAGGCTGACGATGAACTGATGATGAAGTACTTGGAAGGCGAGGAGACGCTGACGCAGGAGGAGCTTGAAGGCCTGCTGTCGAAGGCGATCGCCGAGCGCATCTTTGTGCCGGTCTTTGCGGGCGATTGCATTAAGGAGCAGGGCGTCAACTCGCTGATGGACGACATCGCGACGTACTTCCCGGCGCCGACCGACTATGGCGAGATGCCGCTCATCGACGGTGATTCGCTTAAGATCTCGAGCGACGATGACCGTCCGGTGGCGTTTGTGTTTAAGACCCTGGCCGATCCGCAGCAGGGCCGCATCAGCTTTATCAAGGTGCTGACGGGCACGCTTGAGCCGGGCCTTGAACTAATCAACGCGCGCACCCGCAAGAGCGATCGTCTGGCTCACCTGTATGTGATGTGCGGCCGCGACATGACCGAGGTCGGTCACGCCTATGCCGGCGACATTATCGTGGCGCCCAAATTGGCGGCCGAGACGGGCGATACACTCTCGATTACCGGCTAGGTCGAGGCTGCGGCGTTTAAGTTCCCCAACTCGCAGTACCGTATTGCCATCGAGGCCGAGAACCGCGGTGACGAGGAGAAGCTCTACACGTTTATCGAGAAGGCGTGCAAGGCTGATCCGACCATGAGCATCGATCGTGACGAGGAGACCGGCCAGACTATCATCTCCGCCGTGGGTGAGGCGCAGGTTTCGGTGCTGCTCAACCGTTTGGAGGATCGCACCAAGGTCGTGGCCAAAAGCGTGCCAATCCGCATTCCGTATCGCGAG
>CABUUG010000181.1 GCA_902494605.1 uncultured Collinsella sp. | reverse complement strand
GCCACGAACTTGCCGCCCGTTACCTCAATGCAGGGCTTAATCTTGAGCAGATGGGCGCCAAGGAATGCCACGTTGGACAGACGACCGCCTGCCTTAAGGAAGGCTAGGTCGGTAGGAACAAAGCCCAGCAGCACACGGTCCATGACGGAGTTCGTGAAGGCGAAGATCTCGTCGACGGTGGCATCGGGGTGAGCCTCGATGTATTTGGCAGTCTCGACGACAACGAGCGACTGGCCCACCGAGACAAAGCGCGTGTCCATGGAGTAGACGTAGTCGCGCCCCTTGGCGGCGATCTTCGATGATTGATGCGAGCAGGTCGTGGCCTCGGAGTACGCAAGATGCAGAATGGTCGCATCGGGCTGCTCGGCATGGATACGGTCGTACACGTGAGCAAAATCCGCAGGCGCGCAGCCGCTGGTCTTGGGCATCACGCCAAACTCGTTGCAGCGCGAATAAATCTCGAGCGGATCGATCGAACCGTCCTCGACGGTCTCGTCACCAATCGTGACATGCATGGGCACGCGCACGATGCCGTAGCGCTCGCAAAGCTCCGGCGTCACATCCGACCCAGACTCAACCACGATTACATACTTGCCCATTCTTATCACGACCCATCTCGACGTTGGCTTTTCAATACATGACACGCGCGCCGCGCTGTTGCACAACGGCATCTAAGCGCCAAAGAGACGCCGCCCCTTGCGCACAACAAAGGACAGCGTCTCCCTGGAAAACTCCGTGCTTATCTGAGATTCTACACGGTTTATTAAGGAGTGTTACTTATTCCGCAAACGGTCGCTATGCGCGATAAACGGTAGTTGGCCGCGGCAACTGCGACACATTCCGCCCAACAAGTCCAATCGTGCTCCATGCACGGTTAATGAGCGAGGCGGTAGAAATCCATCGACGCCGCACCCTCGGCGTGCAGCTCCATCGCCGGAACCGCCGGCGAATAGGTACGGCTCGTAAGTGCCGCCTCGCCACCGTTGGCAAAAATCTCGACCATCGTAGTGTCCGAAAGCACGCGCAGGTCGCGAAGTTCGCCGAGCTCGATCGACCTCTGGTCGCGTCCATAGCCTTCGTCGCCCATATCGAGGGTAAGCATCCCGTCCGTATAGCGTACAAAGACACCCTTGCGGATCTCGAGCTCAACCATCTTGGCTCCCTCACAGGAAACCACAAGATCAAACAGGCGACCCGGCTCCTCAACGGTTTCACCGCCTACAGCACGAACGCAATTGCCGCGCATTCTCTCAATCTCGTGCGCCGGCTGCTGGCAGAGCTTACCATCGCGTATGCTCAGCTCTCTCGGCACCGTCAACGCACACTGCCACCCGCGTGCCACCGTCGGGCTTTCTGCCGTCGCATCGGGACAGCCCGACCATCCGATCATCAAACGCCGACCCGCAGCGTCCTCAAAGGACTGCGGGGCATAGAAATCAAAACCGGCATCGACCATCGGGGGCATGCCCTGGCCGACGATTTTAAAACTCGGCGCCTCCCAATCGGCCTCGATGGGGAACCACACGCACTGATGCGGATTGCGGTAACGCCATCCATCGGCGGACACACCCTGCGGACAGCAAACGAGAATAAGCTCGCCATCGAGCTCAAACAGATCAGGGCACTCCCACATAAAACCAAACTTCTCGCCTAGCTCAATGCGCGTCGCATAGCTCCAGTCCTCTAGATCGCTCGAGGTATAGACAAGCACGCAGCCACGGTCGTCTTTCGTACGAGCGCCCAGAACCATGTAGTAGATACCATCGTGTTCAAGGATTTTGGGGTCACGCACGTGCGTACCGATATCGTCGGGGTAATCGACCGGCCCAACAGCTATGCGCTTCTCGCCCAATTCGTCGGGATTCTCGGCAACCATATGAATTTGGTTTTGCTCACGGCCCGTCAACACGTAGTCGTAATCATCGCGGTCAAAATGCTTGACGTTGCCGGTATAGAAGTAGTGAATCTTGCCGTCGTGTACAAAGGCAGAACCAGAATACGCTCCACTCGAATCCAAATCGGAATCGGGGAACAGCACGGGGCCGTGATTCTCGTACGTCACAAAATCCTTTGTCGTCAGATGGTTCCAAAGCACTGGACCGCCATGCGCAGCGTCGAACGGATCGTATTGATGATAGATGTGATATGTATCACCAATCTGCACCAAACCGTTGGGGTCGTTGAGCCAGCCAAGCTCAGGCTCCACATGGAACAAAAGCCTATCGGGGTCGGACGCGATGCGAGCCGCCGTCTCATCCTGTCCAGCTCGCCACTGCTCATAGTCCGCACGCATCACCTTGTTTTTTTGATTAAACATCGCCATTGACCTTCTCGTCTATAGGAAAGGACGCTCGACTCACACGAGCCGAACGCCCTTCCTCAAATGGAGTTATCCGCACATCACACTGAGCGGCTCAACTAGAAGCTTACATCGAAGCCAGCGCCAGCGCCCTCTTCATCGGTGGTCGGAACGCCCTTTGCCTTGTTGTAAGCAAGGATCAAGACGATCGGCACGATAAAGGCGATGAGATTGCCAGCCACATACCACACGAGGGTCTCGGGCGTGACGATGAGCAGGCCAAGAACGCCGGTCAGACCCTGACCGATAGCGCGCACCTCAAAGAGCTTGACGAAGGCACCGCCGCAGCCTGCACCGATGCATGCGCAGATGAACGGAATAATCGAGTAGCGCATGTTTGCAGCAAAGATAGCGGGCTCGGAGATACCAACCAGCGTCGGGATAAAGGACGACATGCAAATGTTGCGCTCTTTGGAGTGCTTCTTGTGAATGAGGTACATACCGATGGCGCCGCCGCCCTGGGCGATGATGGAAACCGACCAGATG
>CABUUG010000180.1 GCA_902494605.1 uncultured Collinsella sp. | reverse complement strand
TTGAGTGAATTCTTTTGTATATCCAGCTCCTTCAGCTTGCCGGCGGCGATATCCTGCCGGCCGAGCGCGTGCTGTGCGAAGAGATTGGCGTTTCGCGTACGGCGTTGCGTGCCGGTATCACGCGGCTCATCTCGTGTGGAACGCTCGAGAGCCGTCGCGGATCGGGTACGTATGTGTGTCCTCCCAAGCCGTTGAACATCTTCCAGGAAACGTATAACTTTTCCGATGCTGTACGGACTGCCGGCCTGCACCCCTCTTCTCGTCTGGTTTCCACCGGGACCATCGAGGCGGATGAGGCGCTTGCCGACAAGCTTGGGGTGGCTGTAGGCGCTCCCTTGCTCCGCATGCAGCGCGTTCGACTTATTGAGGGCGAGCCGGCGTCAATCGAGACCGCTCACGTTAACCTGTCCCTGTGCCCATCGCTTCCCGAACACGATTTTGAGTGTGAGAGCCTTTACGATGTCTTGTTCAAAGAAGGTGGCGTGCGTGTTGAGCATGGACGTGAGCATATCTCCATCTCGCGTTTGGACGTCGAAGAGGCCGAGCTGCTCCAGCAAGAAGAGGGAACGCCGGTGTTCTATGAGAGCTCGATCGAATTTGATAAGGACATGCGTTTTGTGGAGCATTGCAAATCGGTGATTTTGCCCACAAAGTTCCGCTTTGCCGATAACGGCGAAGAGAACGGCATGAGGAGCGTGGCAGGTGAACAATGGCTGAAACAGTAGATGCCACCCCGGTTTATATGCGCATTCGACGCCGCATCGAGGAACGTATCGAGCGCGGTATATATCCCACGGGTTCCATGATTCCGTCCGAAAAAGACCTCGCCGAGGAATTTGGTACGACACGCTTGACCATCCGAAGCGCTGTCGATGAGCTGGTTCGGCGCGGGCAGATTCGCCGTGTTCGGGGAAAAGGTGCCTTTGTGGCGCAGAAAGTACCTGCTTTTTTTGAACGCACGGTCGGTTTCCGTGAATCGGTCCGTGCTTCGGGCGGCGAGCCGTCCGTCCGTATTCTCGCGCGTTCCAAGCGTTATGCGGGGCCATATTACGCCGACCTGTTTGGCATCGCCGAGGACGACCTGCTCTATTCCGTTCGACGCCTGAACTGCATAAACGGTAGCCCCGTATCGATTGAGACGGCGCTGATTCCCTGCCTGCTGTTCCCAACCATCGAAGATATTGACGTGTCGGTCTTCAGTTTGTACGAGACCTATGAGATGCTGGGCCGAAAGCCAGCCATGGCACAGGAAAAGCTCGATATCGAAGCGCTGGGCGCACGAGATGCCGGCCTCCTTGGACTGGAACAGGGCGATCTTGTTTTGCTTTTGGAATGCGTGAGCTATGACGCGAGCGGTCAGGCTATCGAGTATGTAAAGTCCTTCAATCGTGGCGATACGGGCGGCTACACCTATACGTACTAGCTGGTATTTTGTGAATAACGGCTGGGAAACTAACCAGTTTTGATCGTTGGGTCAGCTGTATATACAACCTTACAGGGCTCAAAATCGACCGTTCGCCGATGGGGATAAATTAATCGACAAAGAGGTATCAAAAAGCCGTAACCTGTAACTGTGATTGGTATCAAATACTAATGATTTGTTACGAGGTGAGACGATGAAGATGCTCGATTACGTTCAGCTTGCCCATGTGCGTATGGGGGAGAACCTCGAGCGTTCGTCTGAGCTGGTAGCGCAGCTCGTTGATATTTTCCAGTCCGGTTCTTTTGACGCGCTGCGCATCGTTGCTTCGGGTTCGTCGCGCCATGCCGCCGATTGCGCCCGCGATTACCTGCAAGATGCCCTGCAAATGCAGGTGTCCGTTGTGACGCCCGAGGCCTTCGTCGATTTTGAACACACCTATCCGCAGCATGCGCTCAACATCGCCGTCTCGCAGAGTGGCTATTCGACCAATACGATTGCGGCGCTCGATTACATGCGCGCACACGATATGGCTGCAGTTGCGCTCACGGCAAACGTCGAGGCGCCCATCAAGGAGCACACTGACATCGTTCTTGACTACGGTGTGGGCGTCGAGTCGGTGGACTTTGTGACTCTGGGCGTCGAGGTGCTCGTTGAGTACCTGGTGCTCTTTGGTATTTACGGCGGTCAGGCGCGCGGAACGATTGACGCCAAGGGCGTTGCCCAGCGTCTTGACGACCTGCGCGAGGCCATCCAGGCCAATGCCGTGATGTGCAAGACCGCCGAGGAATATGTCCAAGACCACATGCTCGAACTTTCTGAGCACATGCCCGCCATGGTCGTCGGCAACGGTCCCAACTACGGCGTTGCCGAGGAGGCGGCGCTCAAGCTGAGCGAGACCATCAAGATTCCTGCCATGCATCACGAGGGCGAGGAGTTCATTCACGGTCCCGAGATGCAGATCGTTCCGGGCTATCTGGTGTTTATCGTCGACGATCCGCAGGGGTCGGAGCGTCTTGCGAATATCGCCGATGCGCTATCGAACGTTACGACAAAAACGGTGCTGCTCACGGCCCATCCCAGGGGTAAGGCTCACGAGGTTGCGGTGCCTCAGGTGGCTCCGCTGCTCAGCGCAATTCCCAATTTGGTGTTCTTCCAGACGATTGCGGCAATGATCGCCGAGCGTCTGAAGTCATGGGACGTGCACCCGTATCTTGATGCCGTCTCCAAGCAAATGGAGGTCAAGGCAGAGGGCTACGAAGAATCAGTCAATGCGCTTAAGGCCAAAGCGGCTGAGTGTTACGGAATGTAAGCGGGTTTGATGCCCGTTGGCATGGGGGATGTGAAGACAACCCCAGAAAGGAGAGACAAATGAAGGAAACCGAGAAGATCGAGATCATGCATTTCGACCAGGAGGGCTATCTCGAGGACGGCAAGAACGTCTACGAGACCGGCAAGAAGATGACCGCGCTCGCCGACAAGGTCGCCGACGAGGGCTACGACGCCGTGTTCCTGATGGGCGTCGGCGGCACCT
>CABUUG010000179.1 GCA_902494605.1 uncultured Collinsella sp. | reverse complement strand
GGCATCACCCGAGGCTGATGTAATCACCACATAGCGGTCCCCATCCGCACCGCGCTCGTCAAAGCCATAGGTATACCCGCCGGTATCAAACGTTGTTTCCGGCGTGACATACCAAGGAAGATCCACGTCCCCTAGCTGCGCACCTCCCATGCAGTTTGCGCTGTCGAGCTCACAGACGAGGGCTTTGAGACCCGATACGCACTCGTTGTCCTGCGGATCCAATCCATACTTCTCGACCGCCTTGGGCGATATCCACACCACAACGCGATCGGCAGCAGGCGCCACTACAAGGTCCACGTCCTCGTCAACGGGAAACCGGTAGCCCTCAGGCTGGCCCTCCATGGCACGAGCAGTCCCCTTGGCCAGCCGCTCAAAACCCTCGATCCCATAGGAAAGCCCATGAGCGGTCGCAGCAACCTGGGCCCCGTCCTCAGCGTCCCCAGCAAACGCAAATCCCGGCACCCAGCAAAGCGCGAAGGTCAAAGCACAGGCGACAAGCATGCGGAATCTATTAAGCACGAAAAGCTCCAAGCGAATACAAGGACGGAGTGAAACACAAAACGATGGAATTATCGCGCCAAGCCGCACTACGCGGAAAGCTCAAAGCCGTACTTGGCCCAAATCTTCTGCGCCTTCTTGTTGGACAAGCAGAAGTCGATGAACGCCTTGGCCTCGTCGGCGTGCTCGGAGCTCTCGGCAACGGCACCCGGATACACGATGGGTTTGTGCGAATCCTCGGGGCACACGAAGGCCTCCTCGATGCCATCGTAGCGGAAGATATCGGAGCTGTAGACAAAACCTGCCACGCAGTCGCCCGTAGAGACGTAGGCCGCAGCGGTGCCGACCTTGTCGGCCAGGGCCACCTTGTCAGCGAGCTCGGGTGCATACTCGCCGTCGTCGCCCTCGGTGCCAGTGTAGAGGCCCACGGAGGCCAGGGCCTGGTTGGCGTACTTGCCGGCGGGAACGGTCTTGGCGTCGCCAATGGCGATCTTGCCGTCCAGATTCGCGACGTCGGCGATGGCCTCGACCTTGGTGTCGGAGCCCTCGGCGCGAATGATCACGAGGTCGTTGACGAACATGTCCTCACGCGTGTCGGCGTCGACGAGCTCGGCGGCCTCGGCGTCGTCCATGGTGCCCTTGGAAGCCGTGATGAGCACGTCGACGGCGGCACCGGCGCGCATCTGCTCGACAAGGTCGCCAGACGCCTTAAACTGCGTGTCGGCAAAGGTGGTGCCGGTCTGCTCGGTGTAGAGCTCCTGAACCTCGGGCAGGGCCTTCTCGAGCGAGTTGGCGGCAAAGACCTGCAGCTCGACAGCTTTCTTGGAAGATGCCTTAGCAGAACCGGCATCGGATCCGGCCGGCTCGGACGTCTTGCTGCCCGAACAGCCGGCAAGACCAAGGCCGGCAGCGGCGACAGCAGAAAGCGAAACGAATCCGCGGCGAGAAACCATATCGAACATGTTCAACCCTTTCGAACGCTATGCCCGGGCACCCCGCCGCGGGCTTTAATCTGCAATCAGATTATACTTCTGTGCGAATAATGATGGTGAGATATTATTCTCGTCAGAGAATATAGTTTCAAGTTACCGTGCACCTCGGCGTCGATTCGGCGGAAAACAAAGGCGGAGCGACCGATAAGGTCGCCCCGCCGCAGGTAAACCGCTTAGTTGGTATGTCCACCGCCCGCCGTCATCTGAGCCGCATGCTCCAGCTGGTCTGCTATGGCCTCCCAGCTTTCGCGGGCGGCCTTCGTAGAACCGGGAAAGTTTACGACAAGTGTATGACCTCGTTGCATGCAAATAGCGCGCGAGAGCATGGCGCGGCGCGTCTTGGTCATGGAGTACGCACGGATCGCCTCGGCAATACCCGGCACATCGCGGTCGCAGACGGCACGCGTCGCCTCGGGCGTCACATCGCGCATCGAAAGCCCCGTGCCGCCGCAGGTGAGCACGACATTGGCGTGACACTCATCGGCGGCCTCCACGATGGCATCACCAATCTCGCTGACGTCGTCGCGCACGACCACATGTGAGGCGACCGTCCAGCCCTGTGCCTCGATAAGCTCCTCGAGTGCGGCTCCGGCCTCATCCTGCAAAAGATCGCGTGTATCCGAGCACGTCACGATCGATATCTTCAGCTCCATAGCATTCCCCCTACAACACGGCGCCCTCGGGCAGGTCGACGCGAACAACGTCCACGGCATCTCCCGCCTTGAGCTCGCACGGTCCTTCGTCAATACGCAACAGGCAGTTCGCACGCTGCATAGTTCCAAGCAGCGCCGAATTCTGTGTCTTAGCCTCGGTCACCAACAACTCATCGGTCTCGGGGTCGCGCAAAACCGTGGCGCGATCGAAGAAGCGTCGGTCCTGGCGCTTCTTCACGCCGTGCGTCAATATCGCCTGCTGCACGGGACGCGCACCCTCGGCAAAGCCGCGCATCTTGCGAATCGCCGGACGGGCGAGCATCTCAAAGCCCACATACGCCGCGGCCGGATTGCCCGAAAGCCCCAGGTAGGGCTTACCCCCGAGCAAGCCAAACGTGATGGCCTTGCCCGGACGAATCGAGATGCGGTCAAACAGCACCTCGCCCTCGCGCCGGACGAGCGCCGTCACGAAATCGTAATCGCCCGCCGAGGCGCCACCGCTCGTAATGACAAAGTCGCACTCCTGCACGGCACGATGCACCAGCTCGGCGATCGCTTGCTCATCATCGGGCGCAATGCCGTAGAACACGGGCTCGGCGCCGGCATCGAGCGCCTCGGCCATCAGCGCCGAGGAGTTGGAATCGCGAATCTGACCGCGCGCCGGCAGCTCACCCGGCGCGACCAGCTCCGTGCCCAGCGAGATAAAGCCCACGCGCGGAGCGGCATGCACCTTCACGTTCGCATACCCGGCGCTCGCCAGCAGACCCGCGCCCGCCGGAGCCACGACCTCGCCGGCGTGCATCACAACATCGCCGGCATGGGCTTCCTCAGCAGCCGAGC
>CABUUG010000178.1 GCA_902494605.1 uncultured Collinsella sp. | reverse complement strand
TCGGGCGGCAGGTTGAGGAGCTCGTCGCCGGGACGGTGCAGGCAGACCTTCCTGAGCTTGCCGATCTCGGAAGGCACGTGCAGACCTTTCGTCATGGCCTCCTACCTTTCTTTCGGGCCTTACTGGCCGAATGTATCAGCGCCCCTCCGTATGGGGCGCTGCTTGCTGACAGCTCTAGTTATATCCAAAAACCACCCACAATTCCACCTCGCCCCCGAACGGTCAGCAAAGTGCGATGAACGGTATATCGCATATGATTCCCCCATGATGCACTTCAGTTTTCTAAAACGGGTTTTCAAAGGTAAACGTTCTTTTTTCTAAGGAATTAAGCCCGATTGCACAAATTTTTTCATGTTTAGGAATTGCATAGCTAAAACGGTTTTCTGCATATATATGTCGTTTGTCCACGATTCGATTTGGATTCGATTATATTCAGCCCGCAATCATTCTTATTCATACATCCTCACCAGTTGAGTGTGGATATAGATTGTTTTCAAAACGAGTTGGGTTGTTGGTTGCATGCCTTGACAGCGTAAGAAGTAGGTAAAGATACCGTTCGCACAATACGTCCGTGCCGCAAGTCGACTAAATTGAGACAATAGTGAATAGTGTTAGGCTACCGTCCCCTACGGGGACTGAACGGACAGATGCATATGCCGAGCAAAATCGAAAAAAAGCAAGCCGCCGCAAAGCTGCGCAAACCGCCGCGCGACTTCTCGTACACGCAGAACCGAGAGCTCAGCTGGCTACGCTTTGACAACCGTGTGCTCGACGAGGCTTTTGATGAGTCCGTGCCGCTGTTCGAGCGCCTTAAGTTCGTCTCGATCTTCGAGTCAAACCTCGATGAGTTCCTCATGGTGCGCGTGGGTGGCCTGTCCGACCTTGCCGAGCTCAAAAAACAGCCTGTCGACAACAAGAGCAATATGACCGCTTCCGAACAGGTTGATGCTGTCATGGCCGAAATGCCCGGGCTCCTTACCCGTTGGGAGTCCATCTTTAAGAACATCGAGGGCAAGCTCGACACCCTGGGCGTTCACCGCGCCCGCATCGATTCGCTTACGCCCGAGGAGCGCACCTTTGTCACCCGTTACTTCCAGGCCTACGTGTCGCCGGTCATCTCACCGTTGGTAATCGAACCGCGCCCCCCCTTCCCCAACCTGCGCAACGGCGCACTCTATCTGGCCTGCGGCCTGGACGGCGTCACCGACGAGGAAAGTCTGCTGGGCCTGATCGAGATTCCCGCCTCGATGAACCGCGTGGTCGAGATCCCCTCGCCCACCGGCACCTACTCCTACATTCTGCTCGAGGACGTCATCCTCGCCTGCCTGGACAGCTGCTTTGGCTCCTATAAACCGCTCGACCGCGCGCTCATCCGCGTCACCCGCAACGCCGACATCGATCCGGACGGCGAGGGCGTCGAGGAGGAAGAGGACTACCGCCAGCACATGAAGCGCATCCTCAAGAAGCGCCTGCGCCTGCAGCCGGTGGTGCTCGCCGTATCGGGCTCGCTCGAGAAGCAGACACTCAAGACTATCCGCAAGGCGCTCGAGCTCTCGCGTCGCTCGGTCTTTACCTGCGATATCCCGCTCAACCTGGGCTATGTCTTTGGCATTGAGGGCAAGATTCCCGAGCACCTGCGCAACGAGCTGCTCTTTACGCCGTTTAAGCCGCAGCCCAACCCCACCATCGATATGACCCGCTCCATCCGCGAGCAGGTACTTCAGCACGACAAGCTGCTCTTTTATCCCTATGAGGCCATGAACCCCTTCTTGGATCTGGTGCACGAGGCCGCCTACGACCCCGAGTGCATCTCACTGCGAATCACACTCTACCGCGTGGCCAAGCAGAGCCGCCTGTGCGAGTCGCTGATCGATGCCGCCGAGAACGGCAAAGAGGTCACGGTGCTCATGGAGCTCCGTGCCCGCTTCGACGAGCAGAACAACATCGAGTGGGCCGAGCGTCTGGAAGAGGCAGGCTGCACCGTCATCTACGGCTCCGAGGGCTTTAAGTGCCACTCCAAGATCTGCCAGCTCACCTATCGCGAGGGCATGGCGCTTACCCGTCTGACGCTGCTGGGGACCGGCAATTTTAACGAGAAGACGGCCAAACTCTACAGCGACTTTATGCTCATGACCGCCCATCCCGGCATCGGCGAGGACGCCAACTTGTTCTTCCGCAACCTGGCGCCGGGCAACCTGCGCGGCGATTACCGCTTCCTGGGCGTGGCGCCGGTCGGCCTGAAGCCGCTCATCATGCGCGGCCTGGATCGCGAGATCCAGCGCGCCCTCGTTGGCGAGCCCGCCCGTGTGTTCTTTAAGCTCAACTCGCTCACCGACCGCGAGGTCATCGACAAGATCGCCGAGGCATCGTGCGCAGGAGTCTGCGTGGACATGATCATCCGCGGCATCTCTTGCCTCAAGCCGGGCGTTCCGGGCAAGACCGAGAACGTGCATGTCCGTTCTATCGTCGGACGCTTTTTGGAGCATGCGCGCGTCTATGCTTTCGGCGTGGACTCGGACATGATTTACCTGAGCTCGGCAGACATGATGACGCGCAACACCGAGCACCGCGTGGAGATCGCCTTCCCCGTGCTCGACCCCACCTGCCGCGCCCTGGTGCACGAGTACATGGGCATGCAGCTGCGGGACAACGTGAAGGCCCGCAGCCTCACGAGCGACGGCACCTGGGTCCCCGTGGAGCGTGCAGTGGGTGAGAAACCCTTCAACTCGCAGGAAGCTCTACTGGAGCGTGCCTATCGCAACGCCGAGGCCGCCGCGCAGCAGCGTGCGCAGGAGAAGGAACGTGTGGCCGAGGAGGCCATTCAGGCCGAGGTTGAACACGGGGCAGCTGCCAAAACGGAAGCGGTTGCAGCTCCCCCGGTGAATAAGCCCGAGGCTGCCGCAGAGCCCGCCGTGGAGAAAGCGCCCGAGCCCGCTACCGCGACTCCGGCGCCCGCCGCCGAGGCCAAGCCCGCCCCTGTTCCT
>CABUUG010000177.1 GCA_902494605.1 uncultured Collinsella sp. | reverse complement strand
TGCCCGCCGGCGCCCTGATCGTCAAGCTCAAGCGCAGCCCGTATGCCCGCGCCAAGATCCGCTCCATCGATACGTCGCGTGCCCTGAAGGTGCCCGGCGTGGTGGGCGTCTACACCTACGAGGACGTGCCCAAGCGCCGCTTTACCATCGCCGGCCAGAGCTATCCGCAGCCTTCGCCCTACGACCGTCTGATTCTTGAGAACCTGGTGCGCTACCAAAACGAGGAGGTGGCGATCGTCGCCGCCGAGACTGAGGAGGCTGCTGACAAGGCGCTCAAACTCATTAAGGTCGACTATGAGGTGCTCGAGCCGCTGCTCGACTTTACCAAGGCGCTCGATAATGACATCGTGGTCCACCCCGAGGGTGACGTGACCTTTATGTTCCCGCAGGGCGGCGACGTTCCGCGCAACTTGGTATGCAGCGGCACGAGCGACTTTGGCGACTTGGACGAGGCCTTCGCCCAGAGCGACATCGTCTTCACTCGCACCTACACCAGCCAGGCCACGCAGACCGCGCCCATGGAGACCTTCCGCGCCTTCGCGACGACCGACGCGTTTGGGCGTATCTCGGTGACCACCTCCACGCAGGTGCCCTTCCACGTGCGCCGCATGGTCGCGCAGTCGCTCGATATCCCGCAGTCGCAGGTGCAGGTCATTAAGCCGCGCATCGGCGGCGGCTTTGGCTCCAAGCAGACGGGCTGCTGCGAGATTTTCGTTGCGTTTGTGACGCAGCAGACCGGCCGTCCGAGTTACTGCTGCTACACCCGTGAGGAGACCATCACCGCGGGCAACTCGCGCCACCAGATGCAGATGACCGTCAAGCTGGGCGCCATGAACGACGGCACCATCACGGCCATCGATCTGCACACGCTGTCTAACGCCGGCGCGTACGGCGAGCACGCTACCACGACGATCGGCCTTTCGGGCCACAAGAGCCTGCCCATCTACAACCACGTGAAGGCGAGCCGCTTTAGCTGGGACGCCGTCTACACCAATACCAACCGCGGCGGCGCGTATCGTGGCTACGGTGCCACCCAGGGCCAGTTTGCCGTGGAGAGCGCCGTCAACGAGCTCGCCGACATGCTGCACATGGACCCCGCCGACCTGCGCCTTAAGAACATCGTGCGCGAGGGCGAGACCATGCCGCAGTACTACAACGAGAAGCTCAACGCCTGCGCGCTCGACCGCTGCCTGCTGCGCGCGATGGACATGATCGGCTGGCGCGACAAGCCGTTGGCCGTGGACCTGGGCGACCGCGTGCGCGCCCTGGGCTGCGCGCTCACCATGCAGGGCTCGGGCATCTCCAATGTCGACATCGCCGGCATCGACATGCGCTTGGAAGAGGACGGCTTCATTACCATCGGCACCGGTGCCACCGATAACGGCATGGGCGTCGACACGATCCTGGCGCAGATTGCCGCCGAGGAGCTGGGCGTGGAGAGTTCGATGATCGTGGTGCGCGGCGTTGACACCGATGTGTCGCCTTTTGACGCCGGCTCGTATGCGAGCTCGGGCACGTACGTGACGGGCCTGGCAGCCAAGAACGCCGCGACCGAGCTGCGCGAGAAGATCTGCGCCAAGGCCGCCCAGATGTGGGACGTGGACGCCGCCGACGTGGTCTTCGATGGTCAGTACGTGCGCCTGTCCGACGAGCGTGCCGCGCGCGAGCAGAACCGCTACCTCACGCTGCGCGACTTTGCCAACCTGTGCGTCAAGAACATCGCGGGCGGCGACGCACTGACCTCGCACGCCTCTGCCTGCCTGCCCGTTTCGCCCCCGCCGTTTATGGCCGGTATTGCCGAGGTCGAGGTCGACAAGGCCACCGGCAAGGTGACTGTGGTGGACTACGCGGCGGCCGTCGACTGCGGCACTGTGATCAACGAGGCGCTCGCGCGCGTCCAGGCCGAGGGCGGCATTGCCCAGGGCATCGGTCACGCGCTCTACGAGATTGTCGAGCACGACGACCGCGGCCGCCTGCGCACCGGCAACTTTATGAGCTACAAGCTGCCCACGCGCCTGGATATCGGCAGCATTCGCGTGGCCTTTGAGCCGAGCTACGAGCCGACGGGCCCGTTTGGCGCCAAGTCGATCGGCGAGGTCGTCATCAACACGCCGCTCGCCGCCGTGGCCTCGGCCGTGGCGCACGCCACCGGCCACCAGGTTCGCTCGCTGCCGATCACGCCCGAGAAGGCCCTGCTGGGGGAGTAGCGGGTCGGCGAACAAGTCGTACAAGTCGTAATTGGCGGGGCGGGGCAACTCGTCCCGCCTTTTGCACTCGTGGTGAGGTCGTGAGCTTGTAAAAGGTGTGCGTGCGCTTGTCGTTCGTATCTGCTATCATTCCTAGTCTGTGCGCTCATGCGGGCGTGGCGGAATTGGTAGACGCGCCAGATTTAGGTTCTGGTGGGATTCCCGTGAAGGTTCGAGTCCTTTCGCCCGCACCAACGCACCAGCGTCGGCCTCGGTCGTCGCGACACTTTGTTGCATAAAGGTACCAGCACCTCAGATAAGCTGGGCAGTATGAGGAGGAACGTGTTGAACATCACCGCTTCTGACGTCAAGGACGCCAAGCTCACCGCTACGGTCACCATCCCGGCCGCCGACGTCGACGCCGCGATCAAGAAGGCCTACAAGGACACCGCCAAGAAGTACCGCTTCCCGGGCTTCCGTGCCGGCAAGGCCCCCCGTCCGGTCATCGACTCCGCTCTTGGCGCCGAGGCTACCCTCGCTCAGGCCACCAACGACCTGATCGCCGCCAACGAGCCCGCCGTCCTCAACGAGCTGGACATCGTCCCCACCAAGAACGGTGACTACAAGGAGCTCGACCTCGCCAAGGATCACGAGGACTACACCTACACCGTCGAGTTCTCCCTGCGTCCCGCCGCTGAGCTCTCCTCCTTCGACGCTGTCGAGATCGAGATGCCCCCTGCGGAGGTCACCGAGTCTGAGATTAACAACCAGGTCGAGATGCTCCTCAACTACCGTGCCACCTTCGAGGACGTCGAGGGTCGCGCCGTCGAGGCCGAGGAT
>CABUUG010000176.1 GCA_902494605.1 uncultured Collinsella sp. | reverse complement strand
TCAACCGGGTTGAGTCTGACCGTATCACTGCCGATCTTATGCGCCTGGGCTTTGCTATGGTGGAGCCCCAGGATGCCGATTTGATCGTCATTAACACCTGTGCCGTTACGGGCGAGGCCGAGGCCAAGACCCGTAAGGCCGTTCGCCATGCGCTGGCTTATCCAAACGAGCCCTATGTGGTCGTGACCGGATGCGTAGTCAATCTGCACCCCGAGGAGCTGCTGGAGCTTTCGGACCGCGTGATCGCCGAGCCGTCCAAGATCGATGTCGCCGAACGCGTCTGTGAGGTGCTGGGCGTTGAGTCCGATGACGTTCCCGCCTGCAGTGACGGCGAGGTGGTCGACGCGCTCGGTCGCTCGCGTCTGGGCGTGAAGATCCAGGACGGCTGCAACCATCGTTGCACCTATTGCATTGTATGGAAGGCCCGCGGCCCCGAGCGCTCCGTGCCCGTCGAGTCCGTGCTCGAGCAAGTTCGCGAGGCCCAGGAGGCCGGCGTGCCCGAGGTAGTGCTGACGGGCGTGAACCTGGGCGCCTACGATGGCAAGAGCGCGACTGATGAACACGTCGAGATCGATGAGCTGCTCGAGGCGATCATGGAGCGCACGTCCATTCCGCATGTGCGCATTTCCTCGGTCGAGCCCATGGATATCTCCGAGTCCCTGCTTAAGGTCATGGCGCGCTATCCGAAGCGCATCGCCCCGTTTTTACACCTGCCCGTGCAGTCCGGCTGCACCAGGACACTGCATCGCATGGGCCGTCCCTATAGCGCCGAGGCCTTTGAGGAGACGGTGCACATGATTCGCACCAACTTGCCTCAGGCGTCTCTTTCCTGTGATGTCATCGTCGGTTTTCCCGGCGAGACGGACGAGGAGTTTGAGGAGTCGCTGGCGCTGTGCCGCCGTGTGGGATTCTCGCGTATGCACGTGTTCCGCTACAGCAAGCGTCCCGGTACCCTTGCTGCCGACATGCCCGACCAGGTGCCGCCCGAGGTTATGGCCGAGCGCAGCCGCCGCATGCGAGCCGCGGCGCAGGAGCTTGCCATTGCCGACGCTCGCCGTCGCGTGGGCACCGTCGAGCGCGCCGTGCTCGAGTATGGCGACAACCTGACGCTCGGTTCGTTCCATCATGCCCGTCTTGACGATACCTGTGGACTCACAGCCCCGTGCCTGCTCGATGTTGCTATCATCGGAGTCGATGATTCCGGCTTGGTCCATGCACGCAGGGAGGTTCATGGAAGCCTCGAAGATTAGACTTACCGTTCCCGAGGGTATTGACCCCTCGCGCGTTTTGGGTGCCGGCGACGGCGTCCTTCGTGCGCTGGAGAGCTTAGTTCGCGCCCACGTGGTCGCCCGTGGCGACAGCATCGCTGTGAGCGGTGACCCGGATGAGGTCGAGCTTGTGGCGCGTTTTTTCGAGCATGCTTTTCGCGAGGCGGCTGCCGGGCGCACGCTTTCTGCCGACGATGTCTCTCGCTGCCTGGCCGTCTTGCGCGACGGTGAGCACGAGGCTACGTCGCTTCGCGATGACGTGCTGCTTTCGCATCGCGGTCGCGTCATTCGCCCCAAGACGCTCGGTCAAAAGCGCTATGTGGATGCCATCCGCTCACATACCATCACGTTTGGCCTGGGTCCTGCCGGTACCGGTAAGACCTATCTGGCCATGGCGCTCGCTGTTGCCGCACTCAAGCGTCACGAGGTGGGCCGTCTGATCTTGACGCGTCCGGTTGTCGAGGCGGGGGAGAACCTGGGCTTTTTGCCCGGCACCCTCGAGGAAAAGATCGATCCCTACATGCGTCCGCTCTACGATGCACTTTTTGACATGATGGATCGCGAGCGCACCGATGAGCTTATGGAGCGCGGCGTGATCGAGATCGCCCCGCTTGCCTACATGCGCGGCCGCACGCTGAGCGACGCCTTCGTGGTGCTCGACGAGGCCCAATATTCCACGCCCTAGCAGTTGATGATGTTTCTGACGCGCCTGGGCTTTAACTCCAAGTTTGTGATTACCGGCGACCTGAGCCAGCGTGACCTGGTGGGCCGTCGTGGTGGCTTGGCGGATGCCGAGAAGATTTTGGGCCGTGTCGACGATGTCGCATTTTCTCACCTCGAGCGTGCCGACGTGGTGCGTCATGCCTTGGTGGGACGCATCGTCGAGGCATACGATGCTTATGATGATGCGCGCGAGAAACGCGTGCACGACCGAAAGGAGTCCCGTTGAGTGTATTGATCAGCAACGATGCCGAGCTCGATACGCTGCTCGACGCGCGGGAGGTAGAGCACATCTGCGAGGTCGTGCTTGCCGCCGAGGGCGTTGAGCGTGAAGTTGAGATTTCCCTTTCATATGTCGATGAGGACGAGATGCACGAACTCAACCACGAGTGGCGTGGTATCGACCGTACTACCGATGTCCTCTCGTTTGAATGCGACTCGGCCTTTGACGAGGATATTCCCGCCGATGAGACGCTCGAGCTCGGCGATATCATCTTGGCTCCGCAGGTCATTGCCCGTCAGGCCCCCGGCTTTGGCAATGGCCCTGCCGACGAGTGCCGCCTGATGCTCGTGCATGGCATGCTGCATCTGCTGGGGTATGACCATATCGAGGACGACGAGGCCGAGGTCATGGAGGCCCGCGAGGACGCCATCCTGCGCGATCTGGCGCTCGAGCGCGGCGAGGACCCCAAGCTGGTCCACGTCGGCCCCATCACCAACCATGCCCACGACTAGGAGCCTTCTATGATTCCCGGATCGAACAAGGACCATCCGTCCTTCTTAAAGTCGTTCTCCTATGCCATGGAGGGCTTCGTCACCGCCGTCAAGACCGAGCGCAACATCAAGGTTATGCTCGTGGCGGGCGTGTGCACCGTCATTGCCGGCTGCATTGTGGGGCTCGACATTGCCGAGTGGGCCACGATTATCATCTGCTGCGGCCTGGTGATTCACGGCGAGCTGTGCAATACCGCCATGGAGGCCATTGTCGATCTGGCGACCCAGGAGCTCCATCCTCTGGCAAAGCGCGCGAAGGATATCGCCGCCGCCTCC
>CABUUG010000175.1 GCA_902494605.1 uncultured Collinsella sp. | reverse complement strand
TTGGAAGCATCGAACACGGGGCCGCACATGCAGGCGCCCTTCATACCGTCGACCGTCTCGACATTGCAGGTGTTGCAGGCGCCAAAGCCACAGCTCATCATGCGCTCGAGCGACACCTCACAGTACGCACCGGCCTCGGCGGCAGCGGCGGCGACCTTCTTCATCATGACGGCGGGGCCGCAACTGGCCACATAGTCGTAGCCGCCCTCGCCGAGCAGCTCAGCTGCCGGGTCGGTGCAAAAACCGTGCGTGCCCAGCGTGCCATCGTCGGTGCACACGTTAACCGTGGCGCACAGCGAGCGGAACTCATCGACGCCCACGGCCTTGGACGCGGTACCAAAGCCCAGGCACACGTCGACGGCCACACCCTGCTCGGCAAGCTTACCGGCAAGGCACAGCACGGGCGGAACACCGATGCCGCCGGCGACAAGCAATGCCTTCCTGGTGCCCTCGGGTACCAGCCAGCCGCGGCCACCGGGGCCCAGCAGGTTAGAGGTGGAGCCAGGGCCCATCTGGGACAAACGACGGGTATCGTCGCCCACGTCGGCGTACCACAGCTCGACGGTGCCAGCCTCGGCGTCGGCGCGGTAGTAGCTCAGGGGCACGCGAAGCAGCGAGGACGCATCGCCGGGTACGGCGATGTTCACAAACTGACCGGGCTTGAGCGCACTTGCAAGCTTGGGGGCCGAGATGACGAGCGAGAAGATGCCGTCGGCAATCTCCCGGTTCGAGACGACCTCGAAGTCGTGCATGCGTGCAGTGGAAGGTGTGGGCATAGACGCTCCAATCCCCCATGCGGTTGCATGGTCCAAACTAATAGAAAGCGCGGCACCGCAAGGGCGCCGCGCACAAAAGCGATAAGGCTATGCTAGCAGATGCAGCCGTCGGCAAGCGTCTGCTTACCGCCGACAAACACATCGGTGGCACGACCGGTGAGCGTGCGGCCGGCAAAACCGGAGTTCTCGGCGCGCGACTCGTAACCGTCCTCGCCAACCGTCCAGGTGGCGGACGCGTCGAACACGGTCAGGTCGGCAACGGAGCCCGCCTTGACCTGAACCTGGTCGAGACCCAGGATCTCACGCGGCTTGATGGCCATGAGCTCGACCATGCGGCCCATGCTCATCTTGCCCGTGTTGACCAGCTCGGTGAGTACGAGCGACAGCGAGGTCTCGAGGCCGATCATGCCAAAGGGCGCAAGCTCGAACTCACGGGCCTTCTCCCACGGGGTGTGAGGAGCGTGATCGGTGACGATAACGTCGACGGTGCCGTCGATGACGCCCTGACGGATGGCCTCGGCATCCTCCTCGGTACGCAGCGGCGGATTGACCTTGAGCGAGGTGTTGTAGGTCTCGTCCAGGTCGTTCTCGGTCAGGAACATGTGGTGCGGGGTGGCCTCGCAGGTGACCTGAACGCCAGCGGCCTTACCGGCACGCACGATCTCCAGGCCATGGGCGGTGGAGATGTGCTGGATGTGCAGCTTGGCACCGGTCAGCTTGGCGATCTCGATTTCGCGAGCGATCTGGAGCTCCTCGCCGGCAGCCGGCCAGCCCTCGAGAGCCAGACGGGTCGAGACCTTGCCCTCGTTGATCTGGCCATGGCCGACCAGGTCCTCGTCCTGGCAGTGGCTCATAAAGACCTTGCCGAACATCTTGCCGTAGTCCATGCAACGACGGAGCATACCCGCGCCCTGCACGCCGCGACCGTCGTCGGTGAAGGCGACGGCGCCGTGGGCGACCATATCGCCCATCTCGGACATGGCCTCGCCCTTAAGACCGCGGGTCATGGCACCCGACGGATAGACGCGGCAGTGACCGACCTCGGCAGCGCGGGACTTGACGAACTCCACGACGGTGCCGTTATCGGTGACGGGATCGGTGTTGGGCATGGCGCACACGCCGGTAAAGCCGCCCTTGGCAGCTGCGCGGGTGCCGCTCTCGATGTCCTCTTTGACCTCGTAGCCGGGCTCGCGAAGGTGAACGTGCATATCCACCAGGCCGGGGACGAGGTACTTGCCGGAAAGGTCGCGGACCTCGGCTCCCTCGACGGCGAGATTCTCGCCGACCTCGGCGATCTTGTCGCCGTCAATCAGGACGTCAACGACACCGTCAAGCTCGACGGACGGGTCGACGACGTGGGCATTCTTAAGAAGCAAGGCCATTATCGGCACCTCCAAGCAGCAGATACAGGATAGCCATACGCACGCAGATACCGGCGTAGACCTGCTCCAGGATGACGGAGCGTTGCGGGTGGTCGGCCATATAGGAGTCGAACTCGACACCGCGGTTGATGGGGCCCGGGTGGCAGATGATCGCGTCGGGCTTCATGAGCTTCTCGCGGTCCTTGGTCAGGCCGAAGAGCTTGTGGTACTCGCGAATGGTCGGGAACGGGGCACCCTCGAGGCGCTCTTGCTGCACGCGCAGCATGTAGACGACGTCCAGCTCGGGCAGGACGGAATCGAGATCGCTCGTCACGTGGTCGCAGCCCAGGACCTCGGGTGCCGGAGGCAGCAGCGTGCCGGGGGCGACGGCGTAGGTCTCGCAGCCCATGATCTTAAGGGCGGGGATCAGCGAGCCGCAGACACGGGAGTGGGAGATGTCGCCGACGACAGCGACCTTCAGACCGTGGAAGTCACCCTTGTGCTGCCAAATAGTGTACAGGTCCAGCAGGGCCTGCGTGGGGTGGTTGTGCTTGCCGTCGCCGGCGCAGATAACGCTCGCGGGCGAATTCTGCGTGACGATATAGGGCGCGCCGGCGTGCTTGTCGCGCACGACGATGCAGTCGATCTTGTAGGCGTTGAGGGTCTCGACGGTGTCGACGAGGCTCTCGCCCTTGACCGTAGAAGTCGAGGAACCGCCAAAGTTGAGGCTGTCGGCCGAAAGGCGCTTCTCGGCGAGCTCGAAGGAGCTGCGGGTGCGCGTCGAGGGCTCGTTGAACATGTTGACGATGGTCTTACCCTTGAGCGTGGGGACCTTCTTGATCGCACGCTCGTTGACCTCGGAGAACGCCTTGGCGGTCTCGAGGATGAGCTTGATGTCCTCTTCGGAGTACTCGGTAATGTCGATCAGGT
>CABUUG010000174.1 GCA_902494605.1 uncultured Collinsella sp. | reverse complement strand
TTCGATATGGGTGGCGCTGGGTTTTCCGTTTTGGTTGGCGTAAACGCCGGGATAGGTAAAGAGCGATGCCGGCTTGATTCCCGCGAGCGTGGGGGAGCAGTTGCGCACGACTGCTGCCTGAAACGTTGGGATGTCTATGGTTCGAGTCACGGTGCTCCTTACGGATCTAAACTGTTAGCCTAGGAAAACTTATACACGAAAGTAAGCCATGGTCAACAAAAAAGTTTGAAGCGGGAAACTAATTGACCGAACGGACATGATTTTGGGTTAAGATGGGGACACCCCATGGGGGTATCTAGATAGGGCTACTTGAAAGGGGAACGCATGAGTGACTTGCTCAACCCTGCGGATCTCATCGTGCTGGCCGTCATTGCCGTCGGCATGTTTTTTGGACTGCGTCGTATTGCCGCTTCGACACACGGGAAGAGTTGCTGCAGCGATGGCGCGAGCGGTAAGAAGGCCAAAAAGGTTGTTGTGGTGGATACCGATGCGTCACACTACCCCTATAGCGATGAGCTGCTCATCGGCGGCATGAGCTGTGACGGCTGCGCTCAGAACGTAGCCAATGCCCTTAATGCACTGGATGGCGTGTGGGCAACGGTGACGTATGCGGACCACACGGCACGCGTGCGCTCTAAGCAGCCGGTTGATCGCGGTGTCCTCGAGACGGCCGTGAAAGACGCGGGCTACTACGTCATGACGCTGTAAGCGCCGTCTTGGATACATTTCCTTGTCTAGGCTCGTCCGCGCAGCTCGATGTCTTGGATATCGTCGAAGTCGATGGCGATATCTTTGAGCTTGAGGAGCCTGAAGGCAGGGAGTACCTCGTCAAGGATGCCGGTGCGGGAGCGATAGCCGTACGTATCGTAATAGGTGACGCGGACCAGGTCGCCACGTTTGAGACCCTCGAGCTTTTTAGAAAGCACGAGGGCTTTTTCTTCCGTGAGTTCACGTTTTGGCTCGACGGTGATTTCCTGCTTGCGCACGAGTTCGTAGTATCCCGTGAGGGCGGCAAAGGGCATAAACTGTGCGGCGCGGTTGGCGCGCACGGCACCGTTGGCTGTGAGGTTGGGGTCGGCGGCGCGGCGTCTGCCCTCGGGGTCCGCCAGGCGCTCGAAGGCGGTCGGCGGGCGCACGGGCTGTTGTTTGGGTTTAGGCACGGTGTCCTCCAACTTGGTCGTTGCGTTCGCGCGCGGTGGCGCCGGCGGTAAAGCTTAATCCCTTGACGAGCGCGTTCTTGCCGTACTTGCCTTTCACAGCCAGGACGGCGCGCGCCAGGTCGCGCTCGCGCTCATCGGCCTCGACATCGCAAAACAGATCGATAGTGGCAAATTCCTCGGGCATGAGGTTGCCAAAGCCCAGGTTGATTCGCTTGACCGGTCGTTTAGGGTCGACCGTTTGCGCCCAAAGGTCATCGAAATAGCCCATGATCTTCTTAAACGAATTGGTGCGCTCGGGCAGCTTGCGCGAGGTGTTGGAGTGTGCAAAGAGCGCGGCATAGCCACCACGCGGTTTGCCGCCATGCTCTCCCACAAAGATGCCATCGATTGCCTGCGCTTCGCGCACCAGGCGACGCCTTTCGTCATCGCACTGGACGGGCTTGGGCGCACGGGGTGCGAGCTCGGGGCCGGCGGTTGCGGTGGGTTCGATGCTCGACGTACTCGAGCGCAGGTGTCCGCATCCGTCCACATATTGTGCAGTACCGCTGGCATCAAGCCTGCGGATGTCGGCGCGCTCGCTCGCGTAGCCCACAAAGAGCGAGATGCTGTCACATACCACGTGCTTATCGACCAAGTCCAGCACGGCACTGTCGACCATCTCGCGCAAGACGGTGTAGGCCTGCTCGTAGGCATAGCCCTTCGAGAGCACCTGTCCTGTAGTGGTCGAAGTTGCTTGCGGGCGATAGGCTTGGATATCGGCGATGGTTGTCGGCTCGCGTCCGAAGGCGTGGTCGATGAGATACTCGGCATTGACGCCGAGCTCGTCGTAAAGCAGGTTTTCGTCGAGCGCCGCGACGCCCATCAGATCGTAGACGCCGTATTTTTCGAGTCGTGCTGCCACGCCGGGGCCGATGCCCCAGATATCGGTGATGGGACGATGGGGCCAGATTTCCTTGCGAAAGGTCTCGTCGTCGAGTATGCCGATGCGGCTGGGTACGTGCTTGGCGGTGATATCGAGTGCAACCTTGGCCTGGAATAGGTTGGGGCCGATGCCGACCGTCGCCGTTATGCCGGTGCGCGCCAGGACCTCGTCGCGCAACATGCAGGCGAGCCCTTCCGCATCGGTGTGATAAAGGTCCAGATAGGGTGTCACGTCGATAAAGCACTCGTCAATTGAGTAGACGTGAACGTCTTGCGGACTGACGTATTCCAGGTAGATACCGTAGATCTGCGCCGACACCTCCATGTAGTGCTGCATGCGCGGTACGGCCTTGATGTAGTCGATGCTATCGGGAATCTCAAATAAGCGGCAGCGATTGTGAATCCCTAAGTCCTTCATGGCCTGCGTGATGGCGAGGCAGATGGTCGTGCGTCCGCGCGATTCGTCGGCAACGACCAGGTTGGTGGTGAGCGGATTGAGCCAACTGTCGACGCATTCGACGCTGGCATAAAACGTCTTGAGGTCGATGCAGATGTAGGTGTGCTGCCCGCCCGCCATCCGAGCCCTCCCATCAAACACATGTTCTTATCGAATACTTGTTCGATAATACCCGCTCGTCCGGACGTCGTCAAAACCTGTCAAAAAGGGACTGGTTTGTTTTGGTAGGTATGGTCGTGCGGTTGGATCGGGTTTTAACGCAGCTCTAAAGAGTGCGAAACAGCTCGGAAAACCTCGCTTCGTAGCATGAGCCTAACGATTGATACCGCCTACGCGCACGGAAGGGTTGTGGGAAAGATGGTCAATTATGGGTTTGGTATGCCGACGCGCCTTGTTGCGGATGGAGACGTGGCTCGCTGGTGCGGACGATTGGTCGCTCACTACGGTGGCACCAAGGCGCTGGTCGTGTTGGGCGGTGACAAACATACGCACGATGAGCTCGTCTCGGCGGCGCTCGGCTCGCTTGATCGAGCT
>CABUUG010000173.1 GCA_902494605.1 uncultured Collinsella sp. | reverse complement strand
CCTTAGGTATCGATTACTTCAGTCTGAAGGTACTAACTTGACAATCTCACAGAATAGCACAGGCATACCTGCCGAAAAGGGACAGGTTTATTTTGGTAGGTTTTATCAGGGGAAACGACATTTGCCCATATAAAAACCGACCAAGATAAACCTGCCCCTAAAAGGCAGGCCCCGCGGTGGTTGCCGCGGGGCCTGAATTCAAGCTATTTATCCGTAGATGCGTTGGGGCTGTTCTTCGCCCTTTACGGAGGCTTCGGTCACGACGACCTTGACGACGCCCTCCTCGCTGGGGAGGTCGAACATCGTCTGCTGTAGCACGTCCTCGCAGATGGCGCGCAGGCCGCGGGCGCCGGTCTTGCGGGCGAGCGCCATGCGGGCGATCTCGTGCAGTGCCGCGTCCTCAAACTCAAGCTCAACGTCCTCGAGCTGGAACATCTTGCGGTACTGGCGCACCACGGCGTTCTTGGGCTCGGTCAGGATCGACACCAGGTCGTCCTCATCGAGCGCCTGCGTCTGGGTGACGACGGGCGTACGGCCCACGAACTCGGGGATCATGCCAAAGGCGTTGAGGTCCTGCGGGAGCACCTGACGCAGCAGGTCGTTCTCGTCGACCGAGGTGGGGCCGGCGATCTCGGAGTTAAAGCCCACGCCCTTGTTACCCACGCGATCGGCGATGATCTTATCCAGACCCACAAAGGCACCGCCGCAGATGAACAGGATGTTGGTCGTGTCGATCTGCAGCAGCTCCTGCTGGGGATGCTTGCGGCCGCCGGTGGGCGGAACGCTGGCCACCGTGCCCTCAAGAATCTTGAGCAGTGCCTGCTGAACGCCCTCGCCCGAGACATCGCGGGTGATGGAGAGGTTCTCGGCCTTGCGGGCAATCTTGTCAATCTCGTCCACGTAGATGATGCCCACCTGCGCGCGCTCAATGTCGCCATCGGCAGCGTTGATGAGCTTGAGCAGGATATTCTCCACGTCCTCGCCAACGTAGCCAGCCTCGGTGAGCGCGGTGGCGTCGGCAATGGCAAACGGTACCTCGAGGATGCGCGCGAGCGTCTGGGCCAGCAGCGTCTTACCGGTACCGGTGGGGCCGAGCAGCAAAATATTGGACTTGGCGAGCTCCACCTCGTCCATATCGTCATCGAACTGGCCGCCCATGCCCGATGCCTCGTCAAAGGCGGACACCGCGGCACCGCCCTCGATTACGCGACGGTAGTGGTTGTACACGGCCACCGACATGGCGCGCTTGGCGTCCTCCTGGCCCATAACATAGGCCGAAAGCTCGTCATAGATCTCGTGCGGCGTCGGCACGTGTGTGATGACCTGACGGTCGTCCTCAAGCTCAAAGCCCTCGGTCTCGGGGTCCACGGCTGGCTGGGATGCAGCCTGACCGTGGTCGTTGAGGAAGCCCGGCAGCTTGCCGTTGCGGGCAGCGTCCATAAAGTCCGAAGCCAACGACTCCTCAAGGATCTCGGAGCAGGCGGCAACGCACTCGTCGCAAATGAAGATGTTGGTCGGGCCCTTCACCAGGCGGCGAACCTGACCCTGCTCTTTTCCGCAGAAGGAGCAGCGGATGAGGTTGCCGTTCTCGTCGAAGCCGTCCTGCATGTTACCGGCCATCCTAGGCGTCCTTCGCGGCAAGATCGCGCGAGGTAACGATACGGTCGATCAGACCGTAGTCGAGGGCCTCGGCAGCAGTCAGGTAGTTGTCGCGCTCGGTATCGGCCTGGACCTTCTCGATCGGCTGGCCCGAGGCGTCGGAAAGAATCTGGTTGAGCTCGCGGCGAGTCTTCTTGATCTCCTCGGCCACGATCTCGATCTCGGTCTGCTGGCCCTGGGCACCGCCGCTGGGCTGGTGAATCATGACCTTGGAGTGCGGCAGGCAGAAGCGCTTACCCTTGGCGCCGGCCGAAAGCAGCACGGCGGCCATAGACGCGGCCATACCGACGCAGATGGTGGAGACCTGCGGCTTAATGAAGTTCATGGTGTCCAGAATCGCCAGGCCGGAGTAAACCTCGCCGCCGGGCGAATTGATGTAGAGCGAGATATCCTTCTCGGCATCCTGGCTTTCAAGATGCAGCAGCTGGGCAACGACCAGATTGGCGCTGACGGAGTTGATCTCCTCGCCCAAGAAGATGATGCGGTCGTTGAGCAGGCGCGAATAGATATCGTAGCTGCGCTCGCCGCGCGGCGTCTGCTCGATAACGTATGGCACGAGGGCGGAATCGAACTTAGCGATCATACGCATCTCCATTTCTCTTACGGACCAATAGTGGTTCTAGACAAACGTACGGTGCCCGCATGCTATGCATTGGCTGGCACCGTACGAAGCAACCGGATAACCGGTGTATAACTTTACCCCATCACGGGCACATGCATGCGCTCGCGGGCAAGGTGGCGAGAATTACTCGGCGTCCTTGGCGGTCTCGTCGACCTCGGTCACCTTGGCGTTCTCGACCAGGTGGTCGACGGCCTTGGAGCGGCGGATGGACTCACGGACAGCAGGCATGCGGCCATCGGCGATGAACTCGGCCTTGGAAGCCTCGACGTCCTTGACGCCGGCCTTCTCGAACTCAGCGTTGATGTCGTCCTCGGTGACCTCGATCTTGAGCTCACGGGCGAGGGCGTCGAGCGCCAGGGACTCGCGGGCAACGTCGTTGGCCTGCTTGTGCAGGTCGCCGACGAACTGCTCCATGGTCAGGCCGGAAGCCGGCAGCCAGGTGTCCAGAGTCATGCCGCGGGCAGCGAGATTGGACAGGAAGTTCTGGCCAAGCTCCTCAAAGACGGACTGCTCGTAGTCGGCGTCCATCTCGTCGAGCTGCAGACGCTCGGCGAGAGCGGAGACGCAACGGTTCTCCTTCTCGGCCGGCAGGCGGGAAGCCTTGTCCTGCTCGATCTCGATCTTGATGGCGTCGCGCATAGCGTCGATGCTGTCGAAGCCAAAGTCGGACTTGACGAGCTCGTCGGTGAGCTCGGGGGTGTTGCGGACCTTGATGCCCTTGACGGTGACCTCGACGGTGTGGGTCTCGGCCTCCTCGCCCTCCTCGACCTCGTCGGTCCAGGTGACGGTCTTGACGTCGTCAACGTTAGCGCCGATCAGGGCCTCGTTGAACTCCTTGGGGTTGCTGTCGCTACCGGCGATGAGCATACGGCCCTCGGCGGCAAAGTTGTCGGCGTTCTCGACGGCCTTGAGGTCGACAGTG
>CABUUG010000172.1 GCA_902494605.1 uncultured Collinsella sp. | reverse complement strand
GACTACAACCAGATCGTCAACGACGAGATGCTCGACTCCTGCACCAACTACGAGTGCTACAAGGGCCTGTACTCCAGCTTTAACTCGGTCAATATGTTCGAGATTGCCCATTCGCTGCACCGTCAGTTTGGCGGCGATCCGTGGTGCATCTACCGCGGCAAACATCTGCTGTCGTTTGTCGACAACCACGACGTGCCGCGCCTGGCAAGTATCCTCACCGACAAGTCGTGCCTGCGTCCCGCCTATGGCATGCTCTTCGGCATGCCGGGCATCCCGTGCGTCTACTATGGCAGCGAGTGGGGAATTCCTGGCGAAAAGGGCGGGCCCGATGGCGACTGGGCGCTGCGGCCTGCGCTCGATGAGCCTGCGCCCAACGGGCTGACGGCGTTCATCACGCAGCTCGCGCACCTTCGCTCGGCCGACGACGCGGCGGCCCGTGCTCTCAACTACGGTGCCTATCGCAACGTGGTGATCCAGAACAAGCAGCTGCTGTTCGAGCGCGCCTGCGACGACGCGACGGTGCTCGTGGCGGTCAATGTCGTGAACGAGCCCTATACCTTTGGAGCCGGCGAACTCAACGGCTCCTTTGTCGACCTGCTTGCCGACGGCGTGCCCACGGTCGAGCTGGCTGGCTCCCTTGAGCTTGCGCCCTACGAGGTGCGCTATCTGTTGAGGGCCTAGATCATGACGGCGCCGGACGAGGGCTATCAACATATTGAGCATGGGTTTGAGCCTGTGTTCGACCAGCACTCGCGCGTTTTGGTGCTGGGTTCGTTTCCCTCGGTGCTCTCGCGTGCCAATGCCTTCTACTATGGCAATCCGCAGAACCGCTTTTGGCGTGTGATGGCTGCGTGCCTCGGTGTGCCCGTGCCGCCCAACGAGGGCGATCCTTTGGCAAGCGGTGAGCCCGCGACGCTCGATGCCTCGATTGCCGCCAAGCGATCCATGCTGCTGAACGGTGGCGTGGCCCTGTGGGATGTGATTGAGAGCTGCGACATTAAGGGCTCGAGCGACGCGAGCATTCGTAACGTTGTGCCGGCACATATCGAGTGCATTACCGGCGCAGCTCCCATTGAGCAGGTGATATGCAACGGTGGTACAGCTGGCCGGCTCTACAAACGCTATCTAAAAGAACGCACCGGGCTGCCCGCCATTGTCCTGCCCTCGACAAGTCCCGCCAATGCCGCCTGGCGCCTGGAACGTCTCGTTGAGCGTTGGCACGAAGCCGTTGACTGGGCTGTTATTTAATTTAGATTTTTGTTTGAGCGTGGGCGCCCAGACGTTTCAGAACGCCTCGCCAGATCGGCGCGGGCACGGCTGGCTCGGCGCAAACCATGCCGTCGGTGCCGACGTTGGCGGCATTGCCGCCGCCAAGTCGCTGTGCATGCTCGACGGAGCAGCCCATGCGCACAGCGCCCACAAGCTTATCCATCGCTTCCGAAAAAGGTCGGCGCAAGAGTCCCATGCGCGGAGAGCGACGAAGCGCCGCAATGCCGCTGCCGGCGCAGATGGCAACGCCGCCACACCACAATTGGTCATGGCGCTCGCATACCTTGTGCAGACGAACGGCGGTCCCACGCGCCTGTTCAGCGCCCTGTCGTGCGGCTCGGATCACGGCATAGACACGCGTTCCCGTACCGCCAAAGCGCTCAAGCGCCTGCTCGATAGCAGTCAACGTCTCATCGTCAGCCATATCTTCAATGGCCAGCACGATGCCATCGGCAACGCCGTCGGCATCATCCGCCTTCAAGTCGACCGGGCGGGGGAGTGCGGTGCCGGAAAGTTGAGCATAGGCGGTGATGGCATCCTGCAGGTCCCAGAGCAAAAACTCAAGATCGGCGCTATTGGGAATGCTGATATACGCAATGGTTTGCAGTGTTTTTGGTACATCGCCACGCGCGATTGTCTCCATGCCATCTCCTTTCCGGCTCGTTTCCGTTTAGGTTACACCGTCTGGTGGCGCCCCGCCGCGCTATCCTAGTGCAACCCTTACGAAAGGAACGCCATGCGTCTGCCCATGAATACCTCGCTTGCTACGCTCAAGCCCTCCGGTATCCGCCGGATCAACGCACTCGCCGCCCAGCACCCGGGGTGCATCGCGCTTGCGCTTGGCGAGCCCGATTTTCCCACGCCTGATGTGATTAGCGCCGAGGTGACCGCCGCGCTGGACCGCGATGACACGCACTATCCGCCCAACAACGGTCGCCCCGCCCTGCGTGATGCACTGTCTGCATATATGGGCGACGCGGGCCTTACGTATTCTGCCGACGAGGTCATCCTGACCGACGGCGCGACCGAGGCCCTGTCGGCAACATTCATGGCTATGCTCAACCCCGGCGACGAGGTCATTATTCCCACGCCGGCCTTTGGCCTGTACGAGAGCATCGTCGTGGCCAACCACGCCAAGGCGGTCTTTTTGGATACGGAGCCTGCGCAATTCCAGATCGATGGGGAGGCGCTTCGTGCCTGCGTGACGCCGGCAACCAAGGCCATCGTCATCTGCACGCCCAACAATCCTACGGGCTGCATCCTCAACGCGGCTTCGCTCGACGCCGTGGCACGCGTGGCAGACCAGGCGGGCATCTACGTAATCTGCGACGACGTATACAACCGCCTGGTTTATGTGGATGGCTACGAGCGCTTTGCCCAGCGTCACCCGGAGCTGCGTGAGCAGACGGTAGTCATCGAGAGCTTCTCCAAGCCCTGGGCTATGACCGGCTGGCGCCTGGGTTGGCTCGCAGCCGCAGCCCCCGTCATCGCCGAGATCGCAAAGGCCCACCAATACTTAGTATCGAGTGCCGTCTCCTTCGAAATGGACGCCGCGGCCCGAGCCCTCACCGTCGACCCAACCCCCATGCTCGAAGTCTACCGAGCCCGTCGCGAACGCGTACTCGCAGCCTTAAACGCCATGGGCCTCGACGTAGTGGAACCAGCCGGCGCCTTCTACGCCTTCCCCAGCATCAAACAGTACGGCCTAACAAGTGAGGATTTCTGCATCAAGGCCATCGAAGAGGCAAACGTAGCCCTAGTCCCGGGAGACTGCTTCGGAACCGAAGGTCACATCCGCCTAAGCTATTGTGTTTCCGACCAAGATTTGGACGAAGGCCTAAATCGCCTGTCCACCTTCATTTCAACCTTATAGCCCAACGGGACGCACCACATCAGCCCCCCGACCCAAGCATTAAGAGTGAGGGCGTCAGCCAACGAAAACCCAGGCTGACACAAAGTCAACCG
>CABUUG010000171.1 GCA_902494605.1 uncultured Collinsella sp. | reverse complement strand
TCACCGACGAGACGATCTGGTCGGCCGAGCGCTCACGCACCGGGCGATACGTCATGCCGGCCTGGCAAAAACGACAGCCGCGGGCGCAGCCGCGCAGGATCTCGATAGACAGGCGGTCGTGGACCAGCTGCGCATAGGGCACGCACGACTGCGACAGCGGATTCGTGGCGCCGAAATCCTCGACGACGCGCTTGTAGACCACGGTCGGCGCATCCTTGCCCTCACGCGGCACGGTGTAGCCATGCGGCGAGCAGGGCTCGTCGTGACAAACCTCATAGAGCGACGGCACGTAGTTGCCGGCAATGGATGCAAGCTGCTCAACAATCTGCGCGCGCGGGACTCCTTCGTCACGCAGACGGCGATGCAACTGGCAGGTCTCGAGCAGCGATTCCTCGCCCTCGCCGATGAGGATAACATCGAAGAAGGCCGCGTACGGCTCGGGGTTGTACACCGAGGGACCGCCGGCGATGATAATGGGGTCGTCTTCACCTCGGTCGGTCGCCAACAGCGGAATGCCAGCGAGGTCGAGAGCCTCGAGGAAGTTCGTCACCGCCATCTCGTGCGGCACATGCAGACCGACGATATCAAACGAAGCGACCGGCGCTGCACCCTCGAGCGAGAGCAGCGGAATGCCCGCCTCGCGCATGGCGTCACCCATATCGGGCCACGGCACATAGCCACGCTCGCAGGAGATGCCCTCGGCCTGGTTAAGGATGTTGTAGAGGATGGCGATGCCCTGGTTGGGCAGACCAACCTCGTACACATCCGGGTAGATCAGGCAGCAACGGTAGTCGGCATCGGCCTTGGAAAGCGTACCCCACTCGTGATCGATATAGCGGCTCGGCTTCTCGACCTTGGCGAGCAGCGGCTCAATTAAATGAAAACAGTCTTGGTATGCAACGCGCAACGGAAAACCCCTAAGCAGCGAGATCTGATGCGTCCTGATAGGACGCCATAGGACGGGTAGCGCCCGCGACCGTGGTCACCAGATCGCGAACGCGGGAGAACGTGGCAGTGACCACCTCGTTGGCACGGCTGTAGTCGACATCGCGCTCGTAGAGCGAAACGAGCGCACGGCCCATGCCATAGGTGCCCGCGGCGGCAGTGAGCGCCTTGACGGCAAACCCAATATGCGGCGTCTGCTTGACAAGTGCGCGGGTGACCGCGCGGATCACAAGACCGCCGGCAAGCACGCCCGCGACCTCGTAGCCGCGCTCGGGCTTAATGCCGCGTCCAAAGACGGCAGCGAGCTCAAAGAGCATGCCCACCTGCGCCAGCGCCATAACGGGATAATCGGCGCCCGGCAAAAACACCAGCGCACCGGTCGCCATATTGGTGAGCGCGCACGAGGTGATGATACGATTGGCCGCCGCGATGCGCACGAAGGCAAAGTTCGCCGCAAAAGCCGTTTCCTTGTCGGTGCGATCGAGAATCCAGCGGGCAAGCGTCTCGAGCAGATACGTCTTATCGGTTGCCGCCACCACACCGAGCATGGGCGTGGACTCCTCGATAAACGGCACCTCCACAGCAGACTCGGCAAGCACGCACACGGGCGCGCCGGCGATCACGAGCTCCTGCACGGCACTCTCCAAGCGGTCGGAACCACACGAGAGCACCAGCACCACATCGGTATCGGTCTTTGGAGCAATTCGCTCCTCCCCCAGACGCTCGACGCGCACAATGCCCGAGGTCGTCTGCGGCACAAAGGCGTCACGCACCGTCTCGGCCAGAAAGCGCGAGGCGGACGAATCCAGATAGACCGAGACGCGCACCGGCGTATCGGAATCCTTCTTAACGGACGCGCCCATCTTAAAAGCGCGAGTCAGCTTATCTACGGGAATTTTCATAGCAAACCCCTCCAGCGGTTACGCGGCGCCCGAACGATGCCGCCATATGGATTGTACGATACCCACCGTCAGCAGCTGGATCATCATCGAAGACGAGCCAAAGCTAATAAACGGTAGCGGAATACCGGTAATCGGCATCATGCCGATGCACATGCCGATGTTTTCGAAAGTCTGGAACGCCCACATGCCAACGATGCCCACGCACGATAGGCGCAGGAACAGCGACTCACACTTAAAGGCGACGCGAATCGTCGAAAAGATCAGCAGCACGTAGAGGCACAGGAGCAAAAAGGAGCCGCAAAAACCAAAGGTCTCGGACAGGAAGGCGAAGACGAAGTCGGTGTGGAACTCAGGCAGAAAGCCGCCGGCCGACTGCGTCGCATGGCCCAAACCCTTACCAAAGAAGCCACCCGAGCCAACGGCGATAAGCGACTGCTGCAGGTTGTAGGCATCGTCCGAATCGGCATTATCGGGGTCGATAAAGACCGTCAGACGGTTCATCTGGTACTGCTTGATGAGCACATCGTGGCCGAGCAACGAATCAAAAACCGAATCGAGCGCCAGGACGAGGGCCACCAGGCCCACGAGCAGGGCCAAGGTCGACAGCACCCACTCGCGGCGTGCACCGCTCATACAGATGACGATGGCGCCCGAAACCAGCACGACCAGGCCCGAGCCCAGGTCGCCCATGGCAACGACGGCCAAAAACGGAATGGACAGCATGCCGCAGAGCTTGACGTAGTCGCGAACGGTATCGATGCGACCGTTATACTGCGAGCCAAGCGTAGCAATAAAGAAGATGGTGATGAGCTTGGCAAGCTCAACCGGCTGAAATGTCAAGCCGATACCGGGAATCTTGATCCAGCCCGTCATGCCCAGACCGCCCGTATAGGACAGACCCGGAATCTTTGGCGAGAGGATCACGATCAGGTCGATGACGAGCAACGCCGTCGAGAAATTGGAAATACCGCGCAGGTCGGTACGCCAGACCAGCACCGCCAGCACCGCCCCGATGCCAATTCCCAGCAGATGGCGTGAGAACGAGGCATCGGCCTTAAACTGCGAAGCCGACCAGATAATGATGGCACCGTAGGCGACGAGCGCCACAGTAGCCACGAGCACACCGATATGCACCTTTTGGCGAAACGTGCCGCGCGAGGCCGAAAGTTGCTTGTTGACGCGGTCCAGGCTGCTGCGAGAGCCGGTCTTGGTTGAACGGAACAGATCCGCCGGAGAAAAATCCATCGCAACCTCCTATCGAACCGAAGAATCGCCCGAGGCCGAAGAGGTATCGGGCTCGTCATAAATCACGCCGAGCACGTCGCGCACGACATGCATCGCCGTGTCCGATCCGCCACCGCCCTGTTCCAAGATGGTGGCAATCACGTACTTAGGATCGTCAGCAGGGGCATAGGCGCAAAACCATG
>CABUUG010000170.1 GCA_902494605.1 uncultured Collinsella sp. | reverse complement strand
GTGGTGCCGCGTTCGATGGCGATGACCGTTACGGGGCGTCCGTCTTTCCAGCCAATGCCAGCCACCACAGCAGCGTCGTCGCCAAAGTAGCGGTCGCCGTGCAGCTCCACAAATCCATCCAGGCCCAGCGAGATCATCTCGCCTGCCGTGGCGCGATCTGCCGAGCGGGTCTGCTTGACAATCTCGAGCGCGGTTTTTGGTGCGGCCGAGCGCTTGAACAAGTGTCCCAGCTTTTTGCCGCGGCGACCCGTATGCACGATCTCATGCGGTGCCCCCAGGCCGGGCGCGTGCCCTTCGTGCAGCGCCAGCAGCTCGCCTACCGTGAGCGCAATCTCGCCACGCGGAACAACGGCATCGCAAAAGCCGTGCTCCAGCAAAAACTCGGAGCGCTGGAATCCCTTGGGCAGGCGCTTGTGCATGTTCTGCTCGATCACGCGCGGGCCGGCAAATGCCGTCAGGGCATCGGGCTCGGCCAGGATAATGTCGCCCTCCATGGCAAAACTCGCGGTTACGCCTCCGGTCGTGGGGTCGGTGAGCACCGTGATATACAGGCCGCCCGCCTCGCTGTGGCGCCTAACCGCCGCAGAAATCTTGGCCATCTGCATAAGCGATGTCACGCCCTCTTGCATGCGCGCACCGCCCGAAACGGTAAAGCCGACAACTGGCAATCCCAGCTCGGTCGCTCGCTCAAATGTGCGACAGATCTTCTCGCCCACCACGGAACCCATCGAGCCCATCATAAAGTTGGCGTCCATAAAGAAGAGCGCCGTATCGCAACCGCAGATTTTGCCCTTGCCGCACACAACGGCATCGCGCTCGCCCGAACGCTCGCTCACGCTCTTGAGCTTGTCGGCATAGCCGGGAAACGAGAGGAAGTCCTCCGGCGCCAGATTGGCATCCCATTCCTCAAACGTGCCCTCGTCAACCGTCATGCGCATGCGGTCGCGCCCGCTCACGCGAAAGTGTTTGCCGCAACGAGGGCAGACCTCAAGGTTGTCGTGCAGGCGCGCCTCATCGATCACACGGCGGCACTCCGGGCACTTGATAAACACGTGACGCGCGGGAAACTCGGCGCACGACTCGGTCATTGGCCCCTCGAGGACGTTGACCGTCTTCGCTTTTCTATTCATCAGCATAGAGATGCCCCATCAGATCGGTGTGATACATGCCCGACAAGAACTCGTCGTTTGCCAGCACGTCGAGCTGAAGCTCGCTGTTTTCGCTCACGCCCTCAATCACGAGCTCGCCCAGGGCCGAGCGCATCTTACGAATAGCGCCGTCACGCGTGGGCGCACACACGATGAGCTTGCCGAGCATAGAGTCGTAGTACGGCGGAACGTTCGCACCGGTAAACATGGCGGAATCCCAGCGTACGCGCGGACCACCCGGCACACGCAACGCGGTGACCGTTCCACATGACGGCAGAAAGTCCGGCGTTTCGGCATTGATGCGGCACTCCATGGCGTGGTTGCGGACCGGCATGTCCTCCCGCTCAAAGGGCAGAGGCTGGCCGGCTGCCACGCGCAGCTGCCACTTGACCAAGTCGGTATCGGTCACAAACTCCGTAACCGGATGCTCCACCTGCAAGCGCGTGTTCATTTCCATAAAGTAGAAATTGCCGTCGTCCGAATACAAGAACTCGATGGTACCGGCCCCTTCGTAGCCGACGGCACGAGCCAAGTCACGCGCTGCCTTGTGCATGCGAGCACGAGTGTCGTCGTGTCCGTCGAGGCACGGCGCGGGACTCTCTTCGATCAGCTTTTGGTTGCGACGCTGCACCGAGCACTCGCGCTCGCCGAGCGAAAACACATGGCCCTGCTTATCGGCCATAATCTGCACCTCAACGTGGTGCGCCGGCGCGACGAACTTCTCCATGTAGCACTCGCCGTCGCCAAAGACGGCCTCGCCCTCGGCACGCGCCTCGATGAACGCCTTTGCCGCATCTTCCACGCGCTCGACCTTACGAATACCGCGACCGCCGCCGCCCGCACGCGCCTTAATAAGCACGGGGCAGCCAATGCGCTCAGCCTCGGCCGTTGCCTCCTCGGGACTTTTGAGCAAATCGCAGCCCGGCACGATGGGCACGCCCGCCGCGGCAGCCGTTCGACGTGCGGCGTCCTTGTCGCCCATGCTGTCGATCACCTTGGCCGAAGGACCAACAAACGCCAGGCCATACTTGTCGCAGTCGCGCACGAAGCTCGCCTTCTCGGAGAAAAAGCCATAGCCGGGATGAATTGCCTTAGCTCCCGACTTTACGGCACAGGTGAGCACAGCATCGTCGTTGAGGTAGCTCTCGGCAAGACGCGGACCGCCGATGCAATACGCCTCGTCGGCAAGCTGCACGTGCAGCGCGTCCGCATCGGCCGTGGAATAAACGGCGACGGTCTTGATGCCCATATCGCGGCACGCGCGGATAACACGGACCGCGACTTCGCCGCGGTTGGCGATGAGCACTTTGTCGAACATGAAGCCTTCCTTAACTTTCGTGCATGAGTGCAAAAGACATATCGGCGCGGCAGCAAACCTCACCGTTGACGCTCGCAGTACCCGTCGCAAAGCGGAACGGCCCGCGCGCACGCGTGATGGTGCACACCAGATCAACCGTGTCGCCCGGGCGCACCGGACGCTTAAAGCGCACCTTATCGAGGCTCGTATAGAACGGCGTCGCGCCGCGCGCTTCCTCATCGCCCATCAGCAGCACGCAGCAGTTTTGGGCGAGCATCTCGCACTGAATCACGCCGGGGACCACCGGGTTTCCCGGAAAATGCCCCTGCAAAAAGTACTCGTCGCCCGTGATCGTGATCTTGCCGTGGGCCTCGTCGCCCACCAGCTCGGCCTCGTCGAGCAAAAGCATCGGTTCGCGATGCGGCAACAGTTCCTTAAGCTCTTCTTTGTTCATGGATATCACCTATCCGATTCTCATGAGGCAGCTGCCAAACTCCACGAGGGCGCCGTCGGCCACGCAGATCTCGAGCACCTCGCCGTCTGCCTCGGCTGTCACCTCGTTGAGAACCTTCATAGCCTCGATGATGCAGAGGGTCTCGCCGGCCTTGACCTTGAAGCCCACGCGCACAAACGGCTCGTCGCCCGGCGCTGGGGCAGCATAGAAAACGCCGACCATGGGAGCGGTCACCTCGGTGCCCTTGGGCTCCGGTGCGGCAACAGGTGTCTGCGCGGCGGGCTCCGGTGCGGCAGGCGCGACTGTGGGAGCTGCAACTGGAGCGGCCATAGCGCTCGGCATAGGCATGGGCACGGCAACCGGCTGCGCGGCGCTCGCGCGCTCGAGCTCGACCGCGGTGCCATCGGGCTCCTCAACGCGTACG
>CABUUG010000169.1 GCA_902494605.1 uncultured Collinsella sp. | reverse complement strand
GTGTAGCAATTTCACCCGGCCTCGCCTCCGGGCTGCCATGTGAGAGGGGATCTTATGGCTCGACTGCACGTAATGGAACGCAGCCACGCTCAGGCCGTCATGGACGACCTGCACGATGCACTCGGACGTCGTCTGGCGGTGAGTTCACTCGCCCCGTGCCCCGTCGAGTTTACGGCGGCGCTCGTCAACCTGTGCTCCACCCAGAGCTGCGGCAAGTGCACGCCCTGCCGCGTGGGCCTGAGCGCGCTGAGCGACCTGCTCGCCGATGTGCTCGAGGGCCGCGCCGACGAGTCCACGCTCAACTTGATTGAGCGCACGGCCCGCACCATCTACCTTTCGAGCGACTGCGCCATCGGCTACGAAGCTGGCGCCATGGCACTCACGGCCATTCGCGGCTTCCGCGACGATTTTGAGCACCACATCCGCGAGCACTCCTGCGGCTTTGACCGCGAGGCTCGCGTCCCGTGTGTCTCGGGCTGCCCGGCGCACGTCGACATTCCTGGTTACATCTCGCTCGTCGAGGCAGGCCGTTATGCCGACGCCGTCAAGGTCATCCGCTAGAACAACCCGCTACCGCTCGTCTGTGGCCTGGTGTGCGAGCATCCCTGCGAGATGCATTGCCGCCGTGGCATGGTCGACGACCCCATGAACATCCTCGCCCTCAAGCGTTTTGCCGTTGAGCATAGCGACCTCAACGACCACAGGCCACATGTAGTGGACAACACCGGTAAGCGCGTCGCCGTGATCGGCGGCGGCCCGGCCGGCCTTTCCTGTGCCTACTACCTGGCCGAGATGGGCCACAAGGTGACCATTTTTGAGCAGCGCCACCACTTGGGCGGCATGCTGCGCTACGGCATCCCCAGCTATCGTCTGCCGCGCGAGCGCCTGCAGGCCGAGATCGACTGGATCTTGAACGCCGGCATCGACGTGGAGCTCGACCACTCCGTGAGCGGCGAGGAGCTCGCCCGTCTGCGCGACGAGTTCGATGCCGTCTACCTGGCCATCGGTGCCCACAGTGACAAGAAGCTCGGCCTTCCGGGTGAAGAGGCGCCCGGCGTGGAATCGGCCGTCAAGATGCTGCGCGCCATCGGCGATGACGAGCTGCCCGACCTGAGCGGCCAGCGCGTGTGCGTCATCGGCGGCGGCAACGTTGCCATGGACGTGGCACGCTCCGCCGTGCGCTGCGGTGCCGAAAAGGTAAGCATCGTCTACCGCCGTCGCATCTGCGATATGACGGCCCAGGACGCCGAGATTGCCGGTGCCCAGGCCGAGGGCTGTGAGGTGCTGGAGCTGACGGCCCCGCTCGCCATCGAGACGGGCGAGGACGGTCGCGTGAGCGGCCTGCGCGTGCAGCCGCAGATTATCGGCGAGCCCCGTCGCGGTCGTCCGGCTCCGCGTGCCGCCGCCACGCCCGAGCGCGTCATCCCCTGCGAGCGTGTGTTCGTCGCCATTGGCCAAGACATCGATTCCAAACCGTTTGAGGAGGTGGGCATTGCCTGCAAGTGGGGCTGCGTGGTCACCGATTCGGACGGTGCCGTGCCCAACTTCGACGGCCTCTTTAGCGGCGGCGACTGCCAGACCGGTCCCGCCACCGTCATCCGTGCCATCAACGCTGGCCGCGTGGCTTCGGCAAATATCGACCGCTACCTGGGCTTCGACCACAAGATCAAGCTCGACGTGGAGCTGCCGACCGTGCAGTTTAAGGGCAAGCACGAGTGCGGCCGCTGCGAGCTGGGTGAGCGCGAGGCCGGCGAGCGTATTCACGATTGGAATCTGGTCGAGCAGGGCCTTACCGAGGAGGAGGCGCGCCAGGAGGCAAGCCGCTGCCTGCGTTGCGACCACTTTGGCTTTGGCGCGTTCCGCGGAGGGAGGAGCCTGGAATGGTAGAGCTCAACAACCCCACTGTCAGCGACAACACCGAAAGCGGAGCACTCAATATGGTCAAGCTCACTATCGATAATTGCGAGGTCGTGGTACCCGAGCACACCACGATCCTGGACGCGGCCAAGTCCGTCGGTATCCAGATTCCCACCCTGTGCTACCTGCGCGATCTAAACGAGATCGGCGGCTGCCGCGTGTGCGTGGTCGAAGTCGAGGGCTGCGATCAGCTGGTTGCCGCCTGCAACAACTACGTGCTCGACGGCATGGTGGTCCACACCAACAGCCCCAAGGCTCGCGAGGCCCGTCGCACCAACGTGCAGCTGCTGCTGTCCCAGCACGATTCGCAGTGCACGAGCTGCGTGCGCAGCGGCAACTGCAACCTGCAGACCATTGCCAACGACCTGGGCATTTTCTATCTGCCGTTTCAAAGGCATTTGGCGGGCGAGGGCTGGGATTTCGATTTCCCCATCATCCGCGAAAACGACAAGTGCATTAAATGCATGCGCTGCATCAAGGTGTGCGAGAGCGTACAGGGCCTAGGGATTTGGGACCTGACCAACCGCGCCACGCATACCGCCGTGGGCACCCGCGGGCGCGTGCCGATCGGCAAGACCGATTGCGTCGCGTGCGGCCAGTGCATTACGCATTGCCCGACGGGCGCGCTGCGCGAGCGCGACGACACCGAGACCGTGTTTGACGCGCTCGCTAATCCCGACAAGATCGTGCTGGTGCAGATCGCGCCTGCCGTTCGCAGCGCCTGGGGCGAGGAACTCGGCATTCCGCGCGAGGAGGCAACCGTCGAGCGTCTGGCTTGCGCGCTGCGCCGCGTGGGCTTTGAGTACGTGTTCGATACCGATTTCTCGGCCGACCTCACCATTATGGAGGAGGGCTCCGAGCTGCTCGAGCGCCTGGGCGCCGCCGCTAAGGGTGAGGGCGACAGCCGCGGCTGGCCCATGTTTACGAGCTGCTGCCCGGGCTGGGTGCGCTTTGTGAAGGCACGTTACCCCGAGTTTGTCGACAGCCTGTCCACGTCCAAGTCGCCGCAGCAGATGTTCGGCGCTATTGCCAAGACCTACTACGCCAAGGCGCTGAGCGTGGAGCCAGAGCGCCTGTTCGTGGTGTCCGTGATGCCGTGCACGGCCAAGAAGGCCGAGTGCGCGCTGCCGAGCATGGTGGGCGAGGGCGGCGCGCCCGACGTAGATGTTGCGCTGACGGTGCGCGAGATGGTGCGCATGATCCGCGCGAGCCACGTGGGCGTGGACACGCTGGTCGAGGAGCCGCTCGACACGCCGCTGGGCTTTGGCACGGGCGCGGGTGTGATCTTTGGCGCCACGGGCGGTGTGATGGAGGCTGCTGTGCGCTCGGCTTACTACCTGGTGACGGGCAAGAACCCCGATGCGGATTTCTTTACCGACGTGCGTGGACTCGACGGCTGGAAGGAAGCCGTCGCCGATATCGATG
>CABUUG010000168.1 GCA_902494605.1 uncultured Collinsella sp. | reverse complement strand
GACTGAGACGCCGCCGGCGCCAAAGTCGTTGCAGCGCTTGATCAGACGGCAGGCGTCGCCGCGGCGGAACAGGCGCTGCAGCTTGCGCTCGACCGGGGCGTTGCCCTTCTGGACCTCGGCACCCGAGGTCTCGATGGACTCGGTGTTCTGGGTCTTGGAGGAGCCGGTGGCGCCACCGATGCCGTCACGGCCAGTGCGGCCGCCCAGCAGGATGATCTTGTCGGTGGGGGCGGGGCACTCGCGACGCACGTGGTTTGCCGGGGTAGCGCCCACGACGGCGCCAACCTCCATGCGCTTGGCCACGTAACCGGGGTGATAGAGTTCGTTGACCTGACCGGTGGCAAGGCCGATCTGGTTGCCGTAGCTGGAGTAGCCGGCGGCAGCAGTGGTCACGAGCTTGCGCTGCGGCAGCTTGCCCTCGAGCGTCTCGGAAACCGGGACGGTGGGGTCGCCGGCACCGGTGACGCGCATAGCCTGGTACACATAGCTGCGGCCCGAGAGCGGGTCACGGATGGCACCGCCCACGCAGGTGGCGGCACCGCCGAAGGGCTCGATCTCGGTCGGGTGGTTGTGGGTCTCGTTCTTAAACAGGAACAGCCAGTCCTGGTCCTCGCCATCGACATCGACCTTCACCTTGACGGTGCAGGCGTTGATCTCCTCGGACTCATCGACATCGGTCATGACGCCGGTCTTCTTAAGGTACTTGGCGCCGATGGTGCCCATGTCCATGAGGCAGACGGGCTTGGCGTCGCGGCCGAGTTCGTGGCGCATCTCCATGTAGCGGTCGAAGGCCTGCTGTACCACGGCGTCGTCGATCGTCACGTCATCCAGGACGGTGCCGAAGGTGGTGTGACGGCAGTGGTCGGACCAATAGGTGTCGATCACGCGGATCTCGGTGATGGTGGGGTCGCGGTCCTCATCGCGGAAGTACTGCTGGCAGAAGGCGATGTCCGCCTCGTCCATGGCAAGGCCGCGCTCGGTGATAAAGGCGGCAAGGCCGGCCTCGTCGAGTTCGCGGAAACCGTCGAGCACTTCGACGGGCTGGGGCTCGGGGGTCTCCATGTGCAGCGTCTCGGGCAGGTCGAGCGAGGCGATGCGCGCCTCGACGGGGTTCACCACGTAGTGCTTGATGGCCTCGAGGGCGGCCTCGTCCAGGGCGCCCGAGATCATATAGACCTTGGCAGAACGCACGGCAGGGCGCTCGCCCTGGCTGATGAGCTGCACGCACTCGCTGGCGGAGTCAGCGCGCTGGTCAAACTGGCCAGGCAGGAATTCGACGGCAAAGACGGCGCCATCGCTTGCGGGGAGCTCGTCGTAGGTCACATCGACCTGGGGCTCGCTAAAGACGGTCGGCACGCAGGAGCGGAAAAGCTCCTCGTCGATGCCCTCGACGTCGTAGCGGTTGATGATCCTCAGGGCCTCGATGCCCTTGATGCCGAGAATTTCGGTCAGCTCGCCCTTGAGCTGCTGAGCCTCGACGTCGAACCCGGGTTTCTTCTCCACGTAGATACGAGAGACCATTGGTTCCTGCCTTCCTGATCGGTTGGGCGTACGGTACGGTATGCGGCAGCGGTCGGTTTGCGGGGTCTGCCCTGCGGTCGCCTTGAGCCACATGTTTGTAAACCTCACTATGATACGACAGCTCGCGGCGCGTTGCGGACGGCGAGGGTGCTACAGTGAAGCGCAAACAAGAGAAAGGCATCACATGGCATTCGTTTCACTCGCCATCATCGCGCTCGTGGCCTTTGCAAGCCCCTTCATCGCCTCGGCGATTCCCGGAAAACCCGTTCCCGAGACGGTCTTTTTGCTCGTGCTCGGTGCGGTGCTGGGACCTCATATGCTCGGCGTCATCCATGTAGATGCCGAGGTTTCGCTCGTGTCAGAGCTCGGTCTGGCCTTTTTGTTCCTGCTTGCCGGCTTTGAGATCGACCCTAAGAACATTACGGGTGTGGAGGGGCGCTACGGCTTGGCGACGTGGGCCGTCACGTTTGGTATCGCCTGGCTTGCCGTGCGCTTTACGCCGTGGTTCTCGGTCAGCCATTTCGACGGTATCGCCGTGACGCTCGCCTTGACCTCGACGGCGCTTGGAGCGCTCATGCCCATCTTGCGCGAGCGGTCGCTTGCCGGAACGCGCGTCGGTGATTCGATTCTCGCCTATGGTACGTGGGGCGAGCTCGGCCCCGTGCTCGCCATGTCGGTACTGCTGTCTGCCCGTACGGGCATCGAGACGCTGCTGATCTTGGGCTTATTTGCCGCCGTGTGTGTGCTGCTTGCCGTGGTCCCCGGCCGTTCCAAACGCATCGGCAGCCGGTTTTTCGCCTTTATTCAGGAGCGCGCCGACACCACGTCGCAGACCTTCGTGCGCCTGACGGTGCTCATCCTGGTCACACTCGTGGCGTTCTCGGCCGTCTTTGATCTCGACATCGTGTTGGGTTCTTTTGCCGCCGGCTTTGTCTTGCGCTATATCATCCCCGAGGGCAACCATACGCTCGAGACCAAGCTCGATGGCCTGGCCTACGGCTTTTTGATTCCGGTGTTCTTTACCGTATCGGGCGCGAAGATCGATCTGACGGCCGTGGCGTCGCGCCCGGGCTTGCTCGTGGGCTTTATCGTGGCGCTGCTGATTATTCGTGCCGTGCCCATTCTTATTTCTATGAGCATTTGTCCTGCGACGCGCGATGTGTCGGCGTATGGTCGCATTACCGTGGCCCTGTACTGCACCACGGCCCTGCCGATCATCGTTGCCGTGACAAGCGTTGCCGTCAACGCGGGCGCGCTGTCGCAAGACATTGCGTCGGTCATGGTTGCCGCCGGTGCCATCACGGTGTTCTTGATGCCGCTGCTCGCGCAGCTCTTCTACCGCGTGGTCGACGCCGCACCGGTCGCCGCCGTGGCAGAAGTTGCCGAGCATCCATCCGATGCGCTCGACATTCTGCGCGCCCATCACGATTTGGCGAGTCTGCTCGCACGCGAGCACGAGCTGCTGACCTCGCATGGACATGGTCGTGTATTCGAGGGCCTGCCTACGCTCGATACGATTGCCGAGCGTCTTTCCGCCGAGGCAGCGAGCGGCCACATCGATGCCCGCATCGTGGACGCGGCGCACCTGCTTGCCGATAAGACCTATGGAGACGAGGTCGACCCGTCCGAGCTGACTCCGCGTGAGCGCCGCCGCCTGGAGCGCGCCAAGCTCGCCGTGCACGAATACCGCCGCCGCATGCTGGAGCTCTACGCGCGCGATGAAGCCCAGGACGACGACGGCAGGTAGCAAGGAATGTTGGGATACGGGCTCCGTCCAAATAATAGAAGGCGCGCTGCCTGCGGTTGATGCAGGCAACGCGCCT
>CABUUG010000167.1 GCA_902494605.1 uncultured Collinsella sp. | reverse complement strand
ACTCGGCAGCGATCTTGTTGTCGCGCACGGCAATAATGGCACGACCGGTACGGCTGCGAACCAGGTTGAGTACAATCACGAGCGCGACCATAACCAGGATGGCGCCGGCAAGGAAGGTCGAATAGGTCGACACGCCCGATGCGCCCTGCGCGCCCTTGATGATGGCGGTGCCGTCCTCGAGCAGGTGCAGGTCGTCGATCGTAGAGTTGCCCGTGATGTTAAAAATCACGTGCAGGCCGCGGGAGTCGACGCCCACAATGAGGCAGGTGACGATCTCTTTGATGATCTCGCCAAAAGCCAGGGTCACGATGGCCAGATAGTCGCCGCTCAGGCGCAGGACCGGGATACCAATCAAGAAGCCCAAGATGGCAGCGGCGATAGCGCCGACCACAATGCTGATGATCAGACGCATCGGATCGGACGGAACGGCGCTCTCCAGCGCGACGGCGGTGACGATGCCCGTGTAGGCACCGACGCTCATAAAGCCCGCGTGGCCCAGCGACAAGTCGCCCGCGATGCCGACGACGAGGTTGAGGGAAATGGCCATGACGATATAGGCCGTGATGGGAACCAGCTGACCGGCGATCATGCGCGGAATCATGTGGTTAGACTGCATAAAGAACACGATGGCGAAGGCCACGATGCACATGGCGTACGTGACAAAGTCGTGACGCGTCTGCTTGTCTTTAAGAAACTTCATAACGCTCACCTACACCTTCTCGGGGACGTACTTGCCCAAGAGGCCGGCAGGCTTGACGAGCAGGACGATGATCAAAACACCAAAGACGATGGAGTTGGCAAGGCTCGTGGAAATGTAGGCCTGCGCCATCGCCTCGATGATGCCGATGAGAATGCCACCGACAAAGGCACCGGGGATGGAGCCGATGCCGCCGAAGACGGCGGCGTCGAAGGCCTTGATGCCAGGCATGGCACCCGTCGTGGGCTGCAGCACCGGCGAGTAGGAGCACAGGAGCACGCCGGCGATGGCGGCAAGCGCCGAGCCGATGGCAAACGTCATCGAGATGGTGCGGTTGACGTTGATGCCCATGAGCTGAGCGGCGGCCTTGTCCTCGGACACGGCGCGCATGGCCTTGCCCATCTTGGTCTTACCTGTAAAGAACATCAGGCCGGCCATGATAACCAGGCAGGCGACGATGGTGACGAGCGAGACGGCGCTTACGTTGAACTTGGCCAAGAACTCCGGCACCTGGAAGGTGACGAGCGAAGTGAAGTTCTTGGGCGTGGCGCCCCACAGAAGCTGCGCGGCGTTCTGCAGGAAGTAGGACACGCCGATAGCCGTGATCAGAACGGCCAGCGGGCCTGCTTGGCGCAGCGGCTTATAGGCCAGACCCTCGATGAGAACGCCGAGAACCGTGCAGACCACACAAGAAAGAATTACAGATACCCAGCCCGGGAGGCCGAGATACGACGTGGCGCAGAACGAGACATAGGCACCGACCATGATGACGTCGCCGTGAGCGAAGTTCAGCATCTTGGCGATACCGTAGACCATGGTGTAGCCCAACGCGATGATGGCGTAGACGCTGCCCATGGACAGGCCGTTGACCAGGTATTGGATAAAGACCGTCATGTTCCACATCCCCCTTTCGAATAGGTTTCCAGTTGATGTATGAAACAGGGACGTTACATCGTCCCTAGATACCAAGCAAGCAGGGAAGGCCAAAACCTCCCCTGCTTGGGATCAAAACCGCTCTATGTAAGGCGGCCAATTAGGCCTGTACGTACTTGCCGTCGGTGATGACGTACGCCGTGGGCTCCTTCTGGACCTGGCCCTTATCGTTCCAGGTGAGCTTGCCGGTCAGACCGTCAACGGTAATCTTGAGCATAGCCTTGGACAGCTTCTCGGCGACCTCGGTCGGGTCGGCGTCGACACCAAGACCGGCCTCCTTGACGGCCTCGGCCACCGCGTGCACGCCGTCGTAGGCGTCGGCGGCAAACTGGTCGGGGGTATCGCCGTACTTATCCTTGTAAGCGTTGACGAAGTCGGCGTTCTTCTCGTCGTCGGCGGAGAACGGGGTCATGAGCAGCAGACCCTCGGCAAGAGAGGTATCGAAGCCCTCAACGCCCAGGATACCGTCCATGCCGTCGCAGCCCATCATCTTGACATCGTAGCCCATGTCCTTGGCGTTCTTGAGCAGGACGGACGCCGGCGTATAGTAGATCGGCGCAAAAATCATGGTGGCGCCAGCCTGCTTGGCCTTGGTCAGCTGGTTGGTAAAGCTCGTGGCGGAGTCGTCCTTAAAGGTCTCCTCGTCAACAATCTCGAGCTTGGACTCAGCGGCCTGGGCCTTAAAGGAATCTGCGATGCCCGAAGAATAGGCGTCGCCGGAGTTATAGAACAGCACGAACTTCTCGTCCGCATACTTCTGCGCCAGGAACTTGGCAGCGTTGACTCCCTGGTTGGGGTCGGTGAAGCAAACCTGGAAGACGCAATCCTTGCCGTCGGTGACGTCCTCGGAGGACGCGGACGGGGTGATCATGAACGTCTTGGGGTCGTTACCGCACTCGGCGGCAACGGCAACCGACGCACCCGTGGTGGTCGGGCCGACGAGGGCCTGCATGCCCCAGTCGAGCAGGGTGTTGAAGGCGTTGACGGCCTTCTCGCCGTCGGCCTGGTCATCCTCGGCCTTGCTGGCAAGCGGCAGCTCCTTGGTCGAGAAATCCTTGCAGCCAAGCTCGACACCCTGGGTAACGGACTTGCCGTAGGACGCGTTGGCGCCGGTCAGCGGGCCGATGGTGCCGATCTTAAACGAAGCGTCGCCCGAAGCGGAACCGCTATCGCCGCCGTTGGAGGAGCAGCCGGCTAGAATGGACATCGCCCCCAGACCTGCTGCGCTCGCGATAACGCTCCTGCGATTCATAACAGGGTTCAATGACTTACCGGTGAGGCTCGACATGCGGCTCTCCTCTCAAATCTCGTCGGGTTTCGGTTACCCGACAGGCCATCCTTCGCCGTGTTCGGCGTTCGCAAAATACTAGACGCTTTAGTTAAGGAAAGTGGCGATTATTTCAACTTTTCTTTGGATTTGTTCATTTATCCATAATTCTGCGTATTTCTATTACTTTATGCAGTAATGCCACTTTATTGTGTGAAAGTAATGTTTCCGTTCTGTTACAGGCATCCCTTCCCTGAATAAAACGGCCTCACCGGTCGCGCTTTATGCGCACTTAGGCGGCGATGTACTTGCCGTCCTGGATCACATAGGCCGTTGCGGGCTTTTCGACCTGGCCCTCGTCATTCCACGTCAGCTCGCCTGTCAGGCCCTCGATCTTGATCTTGCGCATGGCCTTGGCAAGGTCGCCGGCAATGTCGGCACCGTCGGCCGTAATGTCAATCCCCGCCTTGTCGATGGCCTCGACAATGGCGTGGACGCAATCGTAGGCGTCGGCGGCAAACTGGT
>CABUUG010000166.1 GCA_902494605.1 uncultured Collinsella sp. | reverse complement strand
CGGCCTGTCCGAGAAGCCGGTGAGCTTTAGCCCCAAGGCATACGACACGCGCGTGACCGGCAAGGACAAGGACGGCAACGAGGTGCGCGCCTGCGACGACAAGCGCGTTATCGACCCCGCCCTTAAGGAGAGCGCGCTGCTGACCGGCGTGTTCAACCGCCTGGCCCGCAGCTGCTTCTACGGCGTCGCCGTCAAGGAAGGCGACGAGAGCCCCTACCGCAACGGCTGCATCCCCGCCGGTGCCGCTTCTGACACCGTGGTCGAAGCCGCCCAGCAGGCAGCCCTCGCCTTTGAGCAGGCCATGTACAAGTTCGAGACGCACCGAGCGCTCGCTGTGTGCGACGACTACCTGCGCGCCGCCAACAAGCGCTGGAGCGATGCCTCCAAGGCCGCCAACAAGCTCGAGGGCGAGCCGGCCAACGCCGCCATGACGCAGGCCCTCGTCGACGCCTTTACCGAGCTGCGCGTAGCGACCGTGCTCATGCACGGCATCGTGCCGGCCGGCTGCGAGCTCATCTGCGAGTACTTCGACGTTGACCCGGTCGCCTTCTTTAGCTGGGATAACATCTTTGCCTCCACGGATGAGTTTGTGGAGAGCCTGGGCGAGAAGCCCGGCGAGCACCGCGTGAAGCCGCTGCCCCCGCGCTTCGACTTCTTTAGCAAGCACGAGAGCCAGTACTAAAGCACGCCAGCAGCGGCGTGCCCGGAAAGTAGTCAATTTGGGACGGGAAGGAAAGACGGATGTCCAAGCCGCGTCGTCGTAAGCAGAAAAAGCAGGTCAAGGCCGAGCTCAAGCTCAGGCAGTTTGCTGCTACCGAGCTTTCCGACCAGCTTGCCGCCCTTCCCTGCGCCGCCGACCTGCCGCGCTTTATGGTCGACACGGTCGCCGGCGCCTATGCGCCCGCCGATGCCAAGCTCATGATCGAGGGCTTCGGCGCCGCGGCCACACGCCCGGTCACGCTGCGCGCCAACACGCTCAAGGCGACCGCCGAGGACATCGCTGCGGCGCTCGATGCCGCCTGCATCGCCCACCAAACCGTTACCTGGTATCCGGACGCCTTTATCCTGCCCGAGGCCCAGGTTTCAGATCTGTGGGATCTCGACATCTACCGCGACGGCAAAATCTACCTGCAGAGCCTGTCATCCATGATGCCGCCGTTGGTCCTGGGCGCCCAGGCAGGCGAGGACATCCTGGACATGTGCGCAGCCCCCGGCGGCAAGACGACGCAGATCGCCGCCCTCACCCAGGGACAGGCGCACCTCACCGCCTGTGAGATGAGCATTCCCCGCGCCGAAAAGCTCGAGTCGAACCTCCATCGCCAGGGTGCCAAAAACGTGCCCGTCATGCGCATCGACGCACGCGAGCTCGACGAGTTCTTCCGCTTTGACCGCATCCTGCTCGACGCTCCCTGCACCGGCACGGGCACCGTCATCAGTGGCAACGAGAAAAGCCTGCGCGGCCTCACCGAGCAGTTGCTGAGCAAGTGCGCCCGCTCGCAGCGAGCACTTCTGGACCGCGCCATGGGGGCCCTCAAACCGGGCGGCACGCTCGTCTATTCGACTTGTTCGATCTTGCCGCAGGAAAACGAGGACGCCCTGCAAGAGGCCCTCGACAAGCATATGGACTGCGAGCTCATCCCCCTCGACGGCACGCCAAGCGAAAGTGAAGCACGACGCACCCAGGAAGCTGGTGAGGAGCCGCGCATCGAGTCCAACGCTCTGACCGAAGCCATTGCCGCGGGTCAGGTATCGGCCATCGTCAACGGCCTGCCCGGCACGCTCACCATTCCGCCTAGCCGCGACTTTGAGGGCTTCTACATTGCCCTGATCCGAAAACGCAGCTAGCGCACGGATCCAAAACTCAACAAGCTATCTCTGTGCGCGTTTGCCCTGCTGGTCGCGATGCTGTTTAAGCATCGCGCGCTCCTTGCGTTCGGCCCTTTTGCCCTTAATGGCCGTGACCACAAAGTAGATGACCGCGGCGGCAACGATTGCGGCCACACACAGGCCGATCGAGCCAAACATTGCTGTCAATTCCATACCGCGTCACCTCTCTTTTAAACGGGGCTTTCAAGATAGCACCTCGATACCCGCCACCACAGCTCCTTCACGTTCGCCGGCCCTTCGGTCTAACGGATGGCGCGGCGGGGAAAAATCAACTCGTCAAACGATTTAGCATTCGCAATTCCGGCTGCATCGCGCCGGCCATCATCACATAGAATCGAGCCTCCATGGATACCCTCAACGATCTAAATGAGCGCGTCGACGCCTTCGTCGGCACCAGCTCCTTCGACACGCCTGCGGCGGCAAACGACCAAGCCCCCATCGATGTGCCCGCCGAGGTTCACGAAGACGTCGTCGCCTCGGTCGACTTCTCCGAGGTTGAGCTTGCAGACGAATTTACCGAGCCCCAGGTGGCCGTAACCCCCAACGGCCTTTTGCCCATGGAGCCGCTGCCCATCGACGGACGCCTGCGCAAGGCGGCCCTCCGTATGCCCGATGAGATCGAGGAGGCCAGCGGCTTTACGCTCTTTGGCCGCCGCATCAAATCGCTCATCTACACCACCGACGTGGCGGTCATCCGCAACTCCAATGCCGACGCCGTGTTTGCCGTCTACCCCTTCACGCCGCAGCCCGCCATTACGCAGGCGCTGCTGACCGTTGCCGAGTGCCCGGTCTTTGTGGGCGTTGGCGGCGGCACCACCACCGGTAAGCGCTCCGTGCAGATGGCGGCCGTTTCCGAGATGCAAGGCGCGGCGGGCTGCGTGGTCAACTCCCCCGCTACTGCCGAAATGGTCGAGCACATCACCAACATCGCCGACATCCCCGTCATCGCCACGGTCGTTCGCTGCGACGACGATGCTCACGCCAAGGTGCGCGCCGGAGCCAAGATTCTCAACATCGCCGCCGGCAAGAACACGCCCCAGGTCCTACGCGAGCTGCGCGAGCACTATCCCAACCTGCCGCTTATCGCGCCGGGCGGCAAGACGCCCGAGAGCATTCGCGAGACCATCGCCGCCGGCGCCAACGCCATCATCTGGACACCGCCTTCGGCCCAGCAGCTACAGACCGACATGATGCAGCGTTATCGCAAGATGAAGGAAGACGCCACACCTGTCATCTCGCGCGACAACGTGCCCATTATCGACCAGGTCGCCGCCGCCGAGGTCAGCCAAGTCGAGAACATGAATCCCGATGTGCCGATTCCCGACGAAGTCATCGAGCGCGTCGCTTCGATCCACGAGCGCGTCGAGGAGCATCGCGCCAACCGCGGCCTCAAGCCGTCACTGCACGGCTTTTTCTTCCGCGGAAAGAAACGCTAGCCGCAACAGCAAGGCCCGCCCCACAAATGAACTGCGCCCCAAATCTTGGACGCCCTAAATAGCGACTAGGCCGCAAGGGCCTGATTCCGGAACTCCTCCGGGGTCAGGCCCTTCAATCT
>CABUUG010000165.1 GCA_902494605.1 uncultured Collinsella sp. | reverse complement strand
GAATACGTTATGGATGACGCCCGTTTTGAGCGTCACGCGAACGACGCGCTCACCGTCAACGGCAAGCCCTGCGATCTCACGTCCGTCCGTGCCAGCGAGGCGACGCCCGCCGATCTGGTCATCCTGACAGTCAAGACCACCGGTCTCGACCAAGCACTCAAGACTATGGAGCGCGTCGTGGGACCCAACACGCTCATCGCCTCGCTGTGCAACGGCATTACGAGCGAGCAAAAGATTGCCGAACGCTTTGGCTGGGAGCATACCGTTCTTGGTATCTGCCAGGGCATGGACGCCGTGTTTCTCAACGGCGCGCTCACCTTTACCAATGCGGGCGAAATCCGCTTTGGCGCGGCGGCCGGCACGAACCCCGCAACCATCACCGCAATCGACGAGCTCTATACGCGCTGCGGCATCGCCCATACCGTCGAGGACGACATCGCCCACCGCATGTGGGCCAAACTCATGCTCAACGACGGCATCAACCAGACCTGCATGGCCTACGGCGGGACCTACGGAAGCGCCACGGAGCCGGGCTCCGAGCAGCGTCGCTGCTTTGTTTCCGCCATGCGCGAAACGCTTGCGGTCGCCAACGCCGAGGGCGTTGAACTGACCGAGGCAGACCTGACGCAAATGGTGCACCTCATCGAGGGAATCGACCCCGCCGGTATGCCCTCGATGGCTCAAGACCGCATCGCAAGGCGCAAAACCGAGGTTGATGAGTTCGCGGGCACCATCTGCCGCCTCGCAGCCAAACACGATATCCAGGCACCGCAAAACGAGTGGCTCTATCGGCGCATCCGCGATATCGAGAAAAGCTGGTAGCGCCGACGCGCCGCATTCAACAGCCTTAACAGCAAAACCGCCGCAAGGGAACCTTTCCCCTGCGGCGGCCTTCATCTTCGTCTATGACCGGCGGCCGATCTCACAACAGTTAGCGTTGCGACCCCGGCACCTCGTCCTCATCGTCGCGGCAAAGAACCACGCCTGCGCTTCCCAGCAGCGTGGCCGCGATCAGCGCGCCGACCACGATAGGAGCAGCCCCGCATGTCCCCTGCATGCCCGCGACGAGCGCGGCCGTGGGACCAAGGCAGCCAAGCATCAACGCGACGGCGGCAACGGCAATATCTCGAGCATTCACAAGACCACTTCCTCCAAGAGAAAGACCTTATTTCTCAAGAACCAGTGTGCCCCGCATCCATACGCCCAGCGTACCGCCACGGTAAGGGCTCTGTTAACTCAAACGCATACATAGAACGGACGTCCTTACGTTGCCCTAAAGCTCGGTAAAGACGCCCGTCCGCCAAATATCCGTGATGCAGAAAAATTACCAACCGGTGTAGTAATCGGTGGTTCCGGCAGCGCAGCCGGAGTCATAGACCTTGCAATCACCCTTGGAGCCCGTAAAGGTCGAGCCCTGGGCCATATCGCCCGCGGCAACAACGTAATAGCCGTCGGAATCGCGCCAGAAGCCCTCAGAATCCTGAGTCCATTCGCCCGTGCGATAGTGATAAAGCACATTGCTGCTGTAATAGGTCTCGCGGCGCCCGTTGTAGTTATTGACACCCGCAGAGCGCGTCAGGCCCGATCCGTTCGCGTAGGACGCGGCAGACGCGTAAGACGGAGTGTAACCGGCGTTGTAGTACGAAGCCTGGGCGGCCTCGGCAGCCTCCGCCTCGGCGGCAGCCTCGAGCGCTTCGCGCTTGGCATCCTCAAGCGCAGCGCGCAGCTCATCGAGCTCGGTCGACTTGGCGTCGACCTCCCCCATCGTCAACAGGCTACCCGCACCGTCGATGCAACCCTGCAGCACAGCACGCTCGTCATCGGTAGCATAGTCGCCATACATATTCATAATGATCTGAGCGCGCATCTCAAGGGAATCGCGCTTGGCCTCCATCGAGGCGTTCCACTCCTGCATGGAACCATAACCATCGCCGCGATAGTCAACGGGCTGCACCAGCGTCGCCTCGGACGGCGTAGGTCCAACCGTATCCGATAGTGTTGCCGCGTGGGCATCGGTTGCACCGGCGCCCGCCAAAAGTGCCACGGTCAGAGCGGCGGAAAGGGCGGCGGCTTTCGGTTTTCGTGAATCGATCCTCATGTAGCTAGAAACCTCCGTAGTGCGTTTTTGCTGCGTTTGAGCTGCGTGTGATTCGATCGCGCTGCATAGTACCCCGAGCAAATCGCGACCTGCGGTTTTACTCAAAAGGCGCACGTCAATTGCGTAAAACTCACATCCTCTTAACAGGAGTTTTCCATATCTCGATTGCATAAAGCATGCCAAAAACCCTGTTTTTGCACCCGCTCTATGCAAAAAAGGCGCCTGTGCAACCATTGTTCGCACAGGCGCCTTGAGCAGGCATTTTATGCAGTTATACCTATCGAGTCGCAAGGGGTCCTTGCACAAGTCGCCTTACTCGTCCAGCGCGGCGAAGGCCTGCTTCAGATCCCAAATGATATCCTCGGCGTTCTCGGTACCGATGGAAAGACGGATCGTGGAGGGCGTGATGTTCTGCTCGGCGAGCTCCTCGGCAGAGAGCTGGGAGTGCGTAGTGGTAGCCGGGTGCACGACGAGCGACTTGACGTCGGCCACGTTGGCGAGCAGCGAGAAGACCTGCAGATGGTCGATGAACTTCCAAGCTGCCTCCTGGCCACCCTTAATCTCAAAGGTAAAGATCGAGGCACCGCCGTTGGGGAAGTACTTCTGATAGAGCTCGTGATCGGGGTGCTCAGACAGGCTCGGGTGGTTCACCTTGGCGACATGGCTATCACCAGCCAGGAACTCAACGACCTTCTTGGTGTTCTCGACATGACGGTCAACGCGCAGCGACAGAGTCTCGGTGCCCTGGAGCAGGATCCAAGCGTTGAACGGGCTGATGCAGGCGCCCTCGTCACGCAGCAGGATGGCGCGGACATAGGTTGCGAAGGCGGCGGGACCGGCAGCCTCGGCAAACGAGACGCCATGGTAGGAGGGGTTGGGCTCGGCGATCTGCTCATACTTGCCGCTCGCCTTCCAATCGAAGTTACCGCCGTCGACGATCACACCGCCCAGCGAGGTGCCGTGGCCGCCGATGAACTTGGTTGCGGAGTGGACGACGATGTTGGCACCATGCTCCAGCGGGCGGAACAGATACGGGGTGCCGAAAGTGTTGTCGACGACAACCGGCAGACCGTGCTTCTTGGCGATCTCGGAGATGGCGTCGATGTTGGGAATGTCGGAGTTAGGGTTGCCGAGCGTCTCGAGATAGATGACCGTGGTGTTGTCCTTGATGGCGCCCTCGACCTCGTCCAGGTTATGAGCGTCGACAAACGTGGTCTCGACGCCAAACTGGGAAAGCGTATGCTCCAGCAGGTTGTAGGAGCCACCGTAGATGGTCTTCTGGGCAACCACATGGTCACCGGCCTGAGCAAGAGCCTGCAGGGTATAGGTGATGGCAGCAGCACCGGAGGCGACG
>CABUUG010000164.1 GCA_902494605.1 uncultured Collinsella sp. | reverse complement strand
GTTTGTCGCAGTGGGCGCCAAGGGCCTCATCATTACGGGCAAGACCGCCCAGGTGATTATCGGCATCTCCGTTCCCCGCGTTAAAGAGCATTTTGACCAGATCATGGGCCTCGAGCCGGAATTTGTGCCCACCACCTCGGCCTCCCCTGCCGCCAGCGCGGCCCATAAGCGCGGCAATATTTGCTTCTTCGATATCGACGGAACGCTCGCCTGGCAAGACCCCAGGCTCGCCCAAGACCTTCCCGAAGACGAGCGGGACCTCTCCCCCTATCCCAACGAGGCGGTTTCGCAGGCAATCCGCGAGTTTGTCGCCAACGGCAACATGGCCTTTATCTGCACGGGACGTACCCTGAGCTGCATCCACCCCAAACTTCTTGAGCTGCCCTGGACCGGCATCGTCTGTCTTGCGGGCGGTTACGCCGAGATCAACGGACACACAATTCGCGATCTGTCGATGACGCCCAGTATGCTGCAGCGTCTTGCCCCCTACCTTGAGCAATCGGGCGAGGTCATCCGCTTTGAGGGCCTCAACGGCGTCGTGCGCATGAGTGCCGATGCGCCCGATGCTCCCGGATACGCGCGCACCCTGGGCGACGCAGTCACGCAGCTGCAACATTACAGTGTCTACAAGATCTTGATGTCTACATCGCTCGCCAACCACATCGCTCAAGATAAGGCACTTGAGCCGCTGCTGTGCTTTAACGAGCTCGAACTCGAGGTAACCGAAATCTCGCCCCGCGAATGCACGAAGCGCGGGGGCATCCAGTCTGTACTCGACGCCCTCGATCCCCACCACGGAACCGTATACGGCATCGGCGACGCCAGCAATGACGTCTCGCTGATGAACGCCGTCGATGTCGGTATCGCCATGGGCAATGCACCGGACTATCTCAAGGATAAGGCCGATTACGTGACCGACACCGTCGATCACGACGGTGTCGTTGCGGCGCTCGAGCATTTTAGGCTGATTTAGGCGCGCTCCATCAAACGCACGCCCGTTGTCCTAAATCGCCAAAACTGCCGCGCCAAACGCCTTAATGTGGCAATATGTTGTCTGCATATTGCATCAACGCAACCTCAGAAAGAATGCGAGAACCCGTGTCCAGTCCGTTTACCAGCTTTTTAGCCCAGCACTTTGACCAGATTAACGACTATCTGGCCACGTTCTTTGACGGACAGGCGACCTCTGCCGATATCGAGCGCTACCTGTACGCGCCGCTCTCGGCTTTTACGGCCAACGCCGGCAAGCGCCACCGCCCGCTTATCTGCATGCTCGCCGCAACCGCAGTGGGCGGTAGCTTTGAGAGCGCCCGCAGCGCCGCGGCAGCCATCGAGCACTTCCAGTCGGGCGCGCTGATCCACGACGACATCGCCGACAACGGACAGCTTCGTCGAGGCAAGCCCTGCATGCACCTTACCGAGGGCACGGGCCTTGCCATCAATTGCGGCGACCTGGCGCTCACCATGGTCACCAAGACGGTTCTCGACGACCCCACGCTGGAGTCCGACGTGAAGCTGCGCGTGCTCCACGAGCTTACCGAGATGATCGTCCGCACCATCGAGGGTCAAGCGCTCGACCTGGGTTGGGTCCGTGACGGGCGCTTTGATATCTCGGTTGATGACTACCTGGACATGGCGACGCACAAGACCGCGTTTTACAGCGGAGCCACGCCGCTTGCCGCCGGAGCCATTATCGGCGGCGGCAGCGATGAGCAAATCGAAGCGCTGCGCGCCTTTGGCCTACACACAGGCCTCGCCTTTCAGATTCAGGACGACCTGCTCAACCTTGTCGGCACTAAGGAAGCCGCCAACAAGGACTTCCGCACCGACATCACCGAGGGCAAGCGCACGCTTGTCGCCGTACACGCCCTCTCTGATGAGCGCCACCACGACGAGGTCGAGGCGATTCTTTCCTCAGGCACCGATGATCCCGCGCAGCTCGCACGCGCCGTGGAGATCTTCCAGGAGACCGGCTCCATCGATTACGCCCACACTTACGCGCTCGACCTGACCGCTAAGGCCAAAGCGGCCATCGAGAACGTTGAGCTTGATCCGCACGCACGCGAGCTGTTCCTCTCCATGGCAGATTTCTTTGTGGAGCGTCTTAACTAACGGGGGTTATAAAACCTGTCAGCAGCGTATTTAGGCACAACTTGCTACACTGTTGAGTGCATGTTTATGCATCCCTTTGCGTTGTCTATCCGACAGACGCTCAAATAGTACGAATGGTACGCCGAAAGGGGTTCGTTCATGGAACCTATTACAACGGGCATGCAAGGAGCAGCCGTCGAGGACGTGCAGTCTCGTCTCCTGCAGCTCGGCTACACGATCGATGCCGCCGAAGTCACCGACAAGCACTTTGGAGCCACCACTGAGCAGGCCGTCAGCACCTTCAGGCTCGACAGCGGCCTTGCTGCCGGTCATGCCGTCGATATCCCCTGTTGGAGCGCCCTGGTAGACGCCTCGTATAAACTGGGCGACCGCACGCTCTATCTGCGCATGCCCAATTTCCATGGTGCCGACGTTCAGGCCCTGCAGAGGGCGCTCAACGTTTTGGGCTTTGCCTGCGGTGAGGACGACGGCTATTTTGGCCCGCACACCGAGGCCGCTCTGCAGCAGTTCCAAGAAAATGTCGGCCTGTTTGCCGATGGCATGGCGTTCCAGGATACCTACGCCTATATCAACCGCCTGCATCACGTGTGGGAGGGCAAGCCCTCGGTTACCGAGGCCGAGTCGCGCATCGGCTTTGCCCGCGCCGCCAACGTTCTCGAGCGCTTCCAGATTGCCGTCATCGGTGAGGACCCCATCGCGCGTAGCGTTGCATCGCGCATGTGGAACATCGCCACGGCGACGACCGACAGCAGCGGCATGATGCTTTGCGATTCCGAGGTCCCGACCGACGTGGATCTGGTGCTCGAAATTGCAAGCGATGAGCTGCCCGCAGACGCAGCGCCGCGCGCCACGATCGCCCTTGCCGAGTGTCACAACCTAGCGCAGCGCATCCGCACTGCCAATGTCGCCGCACAGCAAAAGCCCGCGCGCATCCGCATTGAGCTCACGGGCATGACGCGCTACAACGGAACCTTCACCGCAAGCGACGCCCAGACACTCGCCGTACGCCTGCTCGACGGCGTTTGCGATGCCCTCGCAGATTAGGTAAACTAAACGAGTTGCTTTTGGGCAACACCACACATTGGGACGTAGTTCAACGGTAGAACTCCGGTTTTTGGTGCCGGCTGTTGGGGGTTCGAATCCCTCCGTCCCAGCCATTAAAACTGAGCGCCCTGAGCCCATAACGGTCCAGGGCGCTTTCTTGTGGGCAAGCGGAGGGATTCGAACCCACCAGGGTGCGAAGCCGAGGAAACGCGAAGGCGCCCCAAGCCCATTAGGACCAAGAGCGCCTAACATCAAGAAAATATCAGCCCAGTTCCGAAAAGCGAGCCGCATGCAACAACCAGGTAACCACAGGCCCCGGGAGAGCGGGGACACCGGCTTAGGTTTATCGCGAGTTCCGCACGAACAGGAGGCCACTTAATGTGGCCTCCGTCGTGAGCAGGACTGTAGAGCAGGAAACCTAAGCCGGTGTCCCCGCTCTCCCGGG
>CABUUG010000163.1 GCA_902494605.1 uncultured Collinsella sp. | reverse complement strand
GAGTCCCAGGCCGGCGTTGAGTGTCAGCACGATACCGTCGTTGAGCACCAAACCGATCACGGACAGCACGACAAAGATGATGAACTCGCGGCGGCGGCTCATGCCTTCCTTGTGCGCAAACACGTACTTCATGCTTGCGAGGTAGTTAAAGATGAGTGAGACGATAAAGCCGCTGGTGTTGGCGATTAGGATGTTGAGGCCCAGACCGTAGTGGAGCAGATTCATAATGCCAAAGTCGATAACCGTGGCAATGACACCGACGACGCCAAATTTCATAATCTGCGCAAGGAGCTTTTGCATGGTACCTGCCTTAAGCTGGCGCCGAAGCGCCGCGGGGATGACAAACTTAGCAAGTTTAGCCAATCCCCGCGGGTGGTGCTAGGCGCGCTCCTCGATAGCACCGTTTCTATATGCATCGAGCAGCTGGCGCAGGTCCTGGATCTGGCTGCGAATCTTGGCGCCAGTATCGGTGTCGCTCACCATGCGGCGACGGTCTGCTTGGTCAAAACGGTTGGTCTCGCTCTCGATGTCCACGTTGCGCGTGAGTGCCTCGGCAACCGTCGTAAAGGCCCGGTGCGACTTGAGGCGGCAGCCGCGCGAGCTCGAGATGAGCGTATAGCCGGCGATGCCCGTCTTGGGATGGTAAGCGCGGCAGAAGCCGCCATCGATGACCAGCAGTTTGCCCTCGGCGCGGATGGGCTGCTCGCCCTTGGTGGTTTTAACGGGCGTGTGGCCGTTGATGATGTGGCCGGTCGGCGAACATGCCATGGGCGCGACGCCAAACTCGCGCATGATGTCGTCGCAGACCGAGGGCGACTTGGTAAGCGTAAAGTATGGGTCCATCGGCTCGACCCAGGTGCTCTTATCGGCGATATAGGCGCGCTCAAAGGTACGCACCAGGCGTCCGCTGGCGGGCGAGTTAAAGCCAATCCACAGGTACCACATCCAGTCGAGAGCGTCGCGGTCGCCCACGCGCCAGGCACGGCGGGCGATGTGGTCGCAAAAATCGAGATAATCGCGGCCAGCGTGCCAGGTGCCCAGACAGTTCATGCTGCTAAAGGTGCCGTCTCCGTTGAGCGGAACGCAGCCGTGGAAGAGCAGGTTGCCGTTGGCGACCTTGTACATCGAGCCGTGGGAATAGAGGAAATCGATGTGGCGATGCAGGTGATCGGCGGTGACAAACTCGGACACGAGCTTGTCGATGATGTGCTGCTCCTGAGACGTGAGCGTATAGGGGTCCGCTGGATCGACGGTGGGGAAGTCATTGGTCGTGAGTGGCCACATACTGCCGTCGGCGAGCGTGACCGTGCCGGTGTCGTGGTCGATCTTGTCGAGTAACAAGCGGTCGGTCATATCGAACTCGGGGTGGCGCTGGATAATCTGGCCCTCGAGCTTAAAGAGCAGCACGTTGATGGCCTTGATCAGCGGGGTGATGGACTCACCGGCGGTGTAGGTGGCATCGGCAAAGGCGACAAGCTCACGCAGCGAGATGCCGTAGTCGTTCTCTAGAATTTCGTAGTTGTCGTAGCGTAGGTTGTTGCGCAATACCGTGGCGATGCAGGCGGGCTCACCGGCCGCAGCGCCCATCCACAGCAGGTCGTGGTTGCCCCACTGGATGTCGAGCGAATGGTAGGTGAGCAGGCGGTCCATAATCTTGGCCGCGCCGCCGCCGCGGTCGAAGATATCGCCCACCAGGTGCAGGTGGTCGACGGCCAGGCGCTTGATGAGCGAAGCGAGCGACTCGATAAAGTCGTCGGCGCTGGCGGTCTCCAGGATGGACTCCACGATGCGCTCGTGATAGCGCACGCGATAGTTGTTCTCGTCCGGGTGCGTGTGCAACAACTCGTCGATGATATAGGCGTAGTCGCGCGGGATGGCCTTACGCACCTTGGAGCGCGTGTAGCGGCTTGAAAGCGAGCGAGCGACCATGATGAGCTGGTCAAGCATCGTCTTGTACCAAGTTGGCGAGTCCTCGCGCTGGCTGCGGACCAGCTCAATCTTCTCGCGCGGGTAGTAAATGAGCGTGCACAGCTCGCCCTTTTCGTCAAAGGAGAGCGTGTCGCCAAAGATCTCGTCGACATGTTCGCGCACGACGCCCGAGCAGTTGTTGAGGATGTGCATAAAGGCTTCGTACTCACCATGCACGTCGCTCATAAAATGCTCGGTGCCCTTGGGTAGGTTGAGGATGGCCGAGAGGTTGATAATTTCGGTAAATGCGGATTGTTCGGTGGGGAACTGTCTCGACAGCAGGCGCAGATACTTGAAGTCTTGCGGGTTGCGATCGAATGCGACCATGAAACACCTTCCGATGGGGCTGGTAAAACTGATAAACAGCGTCAAACGTTTACCAGTATGCGCCGCTTTTGTTTCGATTTTGCGCCAGCGGCTGAATTGTCGGCTGAACGGTTTGGTAAATCGATTTAGTGAAGGTAGATGTGTTGGTCGGGTGGAGACGACAGAGGGTGTTTTCTCAGATATTTATGCGTCGGGTCGGTGGAGACGATGGTGGTAAAGATGTTCACTATTTTTGGTTCGATTTGGTAAATAGTGGACATATGTACCGCATGTAGGCTCACTGTGCGATAATTTGCGCAGCAATGAGTAAGGAGCCTCATATGAGTGATTTTGTCCTGACCTGTGAATCCGCCGCCGATCGAACCCGTGAGTTCTTTGCGTCGCGCAATATCCCTGTCGTGTGTTTTCATTACGAGATCGACGATGTTGTCTATACGGACGATCTGTATCAGTCGATTACGCCGGACGAGTTTTTTGCCCAGATTGCCGCGGGCGCCATGCCCAAGACGTCTCAGGTGAGCGTGGGTGAGTACGAGGAGTTTTGGGAGCCGTTTGTTGCCGAGGGTAAAGACGTGCTGCACCTGACGTTGTCGTCGGGTATTTCGGGCACGTATGGATCGGCCTGCGTCGCGGCGCAGATGCTTGCGGATCGCTATCCCGAGGGCGGCAAGGTGCGCGTCATCGATTCGCTGGCGGCGTCTTCGGGCTTTGGCCTGTTGTTGGAATATGCCGCCGATGTGCGCGATAGCGGGGCTTCACTCGACGAGACGGCTGCCTGGATCGAGGAGCACAAGCTCAACCTGCACCACTGGTTCTTCTCGACCGATCTGTCGAGCTACCTGCGCGGCGGTCGCATTTCGGCCGCGAGCGCGATCATCGGCACGGCGCTTAAGATTTGCCCGCTTATGACGGTCGATTGCGAAGGTAAGCTGTCGCCACGTGAGAAGATTCGCACTAAGAAGCGCGCGATTTCCGAGATGGCTAAGACCATGATGGCACACGTACAGGACGGTGCAGATTATTCGGGTAAGTGCATCATGTCGCAGTCGGCGTGCCGCGAGGATGCTGAGGCGGTCGCGGCACTGATTGAGGAACAGGTTCCGCAGCTTAAAGGCAAGATTGAGATCAATGACATCGGTACTCTGATTGGCTCGCATACCGGACCTGGTACGGTGGCGCTCTTCTTTATGGGCGACAAGCGCGTGGATTAATTTGCCCCATCACGTCGCTGCATGATTGCTCAAACGAAAACGGCCCGCCTCACGTTTTGAACTGCGCCCCAAATCTTGGACGCCCTAAATAGCGACTAGGCCGCAAGGGCCTGATT
>CABUUG010000162.1 GCA_902494605.1 uncultured Collinsella sp. | reverse complement strand
TCCGTCATAAACGGAATGGGGTCGACGCCGGTATCGGCGATGCGGCCGGCAAAGAGCGAGATGATGGACGGCGTCTCGGTGTCAACGGCCTCGACCATCTCATCGACCTGCGTAGGCGTAAAGATGGTAGTGACGTTGACCTTGATGCCGTCGGCGGAAAGCTTGCGGACCAGCTCGGCGGTGGACTCGCCCTTGGTGGTCACGCACGGAATCTTGACGTAGACGTTCTCGGCCCAGGTAGCGATCTCGCGGGCCTCGACCTCCATGGTCTCGACGTCGTCGGCAAAGACCTCAAACGAGACGGACACATCGGTGATGTGGGTCAAGACCTCTTTGGCAAACGCGCGGTAATCCGTCACGCCGCCCTTCTTCATAAGGGACGGGTTGGTCGTGAAACCCTGAACGTTGCCGTTCTCGTACATGTCGAGCATGCCCTCGAGGTTTGCACCGTCAGCGAACACCTTGATTGCCATCTGCCTGATTCCTTTCGCTAGCATACGGCCGATAAACTGCTAAACACTTTACCTACGTTTATCAAGGCGTGAGCTGCGGTTTTTTATCTTCTCGGCGAACGGTATAAACACCTCAGTGTTTGGATTGATAAATCGATTGAGCATGCAAAAGCAAAGAGTCGCAGTTTGAGCAAACGTCAGAACGTGGGATTCATTAGATGAGGCCGAAATGCTGCATCGCTGTGACGGTGCCGTCGTGTGCGACATCGTCGGTCACGTAGTCGGCGACCGCCTTGACCTCGGGCATGGCGTTGCCCATGGCCACGGCCGTCTCGACCGCAGCGAGCATGCCCAGGTCGTTACCCGAATCGCCGAAGCCAAAGGTGCGTGCGTTGCCGGTGCGACCCAGGTATTCCAGCGCTCGCGCCACGCCCACGCCCTTGTCAATGCCCTTGGAGCTCAGCTCGCGATTCTGGCCACCGGTGTTGTACAGCTCAAACTCGCGATCGATAAAGCCGTCATCGTTGGCCACGCGAGCCAAACTGGGCACACTGAGGCATACCTTGCCCACGCGCAGACTGCCGTCGACGCGCATTTCCTCGGTGCTGTGCACCACAGAAGTGCCGATCAGAGACGACTGCTCAACACCCGCGGGTTCCAGGGCAAAAGTAGCCACGTTGGTCTCGAAAAAGGCCTCAATCCCTGCCGCGGCCATACGACGCGCAAGCTCCTCAATAACGTCCTCGTCAAAGCAGTCCTCATGCACCACGCAGCCCTCGACCTCGAGCGTCGCTCCCGCCATGGCAACGACACCCGCCGGGTTCAGCGCGCGCAGGCCATCGGCAATCAGCCACAAGGGACGACCCGTGCAGATAAATGCATGGTGTCCCGCGTCGCGCAGACGATGAAACGCCTCGACGACCGCCTGCGAGGGGTGAACCGCCGAAAAGTCCTTGTCGGTCATGTTGTCGGGATCGAACGACGTCAGCGTGCCGTCCACGTCAAAAAAGAGCACGGCGGAATCGGGGCACGCATCAATCATATGGGTTCCTTTCGGGGGCGAGAGTAAACGAAGTATCCATCATATAATGGAGCGACGCAACCAGAGAGGTCACCCATGGAATTTTACGCAAGCTGCCCCGAGGGCTTTGAGTCCGCACTCGCCGATGAGCTTAAACGCCTCGGGCTTTCGCATGTTCGCCGGCTGAAGGGCCGCGCTACATTTGAGGGCGAGCTCGAAGAAGGCTACCGCGCCTGTCTGTGGTCGCGCCTGGCGAGCCGTGTGTTCGTGGTACTCGGGCGCTTTGAGGCGCAGGATGCCGATGAACTGTACGATAGCGTTTACGACATCGCCTGGGAGACCATCATCCGCCCCGGCGCCACCATCGCCATCACCGCCCGCGGCGTGACCGAGCAGCTGCGCAACACGCGCTTCTCGGCCCTGCGCGCCAAAGACGCGCTGTGCGACCGTCTGGCCGAGACCACGGGCCGTCGCGCCGACGTCGATGCCGCCGACCCCGATGTTCACCTGTTGCTTTCGCTGCGTCAGCGCCGCGCGAGCATCAGCCTGGACCTTTCGGGCGACCCGCTGTTCAAGCGTCTGCCGCCCGCTGCGACTCGTGCCGGCGAGGGCGCACACGTGTTGCGCCCCGACTACGCCGCCCTGGTGCTGGCGCAGGTCGGCTGGACCGCACTATGCGAGCGCGAGCTGACGGCCGACGATTACGAAAACGAAGCCCTTCCCACGCTGATCGATGCCTCGTGCGCCGGCGGCGGTCTGCTGCTGGAGGCCGTGAACATTCTGACCGACCGCGCCCCGGGCGCCGCACGCGAGCGCTGGGGCTTTGAGGGCTGGCAGCTGCACGACGCTGTCCTGTGGGAGCAGCTGCTTGCCGAGGCGCGCGAGCGCGAGGCGGCAGCGCGCGAGCGCCAGGCGCGCATCGTGGCCGTAGACATCGACCCCGCCGCCCGCAAGACTGCCGAGCGCATGGTCAAGTGCGCCGGCTACAAGCGTTTTGTCGACTTTTGTGCCGCCAAGCCCGCCACCGTGCTGGACCATGCGGGCGCCGTCGCCGGTGCCGCCCTGGTCGCGGACACGACCGAGACCCCGCTTTCGCTCATGCACGATGCCATGACGCTCATCGGCGAGCTGCGCCGCGCCCCCGAGCTCGCTTCGGCGCCGGTCGCCGCTCTCACCCGCGACGGCTTGCTGGCCCGCGCGCTCCACGCCGAGCCCGAGCGCTCGATCGCCGTCATGCCCAATAACGAGGAGGCGGCTCTTGAGGTTTGGCCCTCACTCGACCACGCCGCTGCAGCGTTTGAGGCTGCGACCAGCGCGGATGCCGAGGCCGAGGTTGCGGATGCCAACGAAGCCAACGACGAAGCCGCCGCTTCCTCCATGCCCGAACCTGCCGCCACGCTCGACTTGGGCGACGGCAAGCCGCTGCCCGTGCTCATCCCGGAGTCCGAGCAGTTCGCCAACCGCCTGCGCAAGAATGCCCGTCTGCGCCGCAAGTGGGCCAAGCGCGAGGGCGTGAGCTGCTATCGCGTCTACGATGCCGACCTGCCCGACTACTCCGCTGCCATCGACCTGTACGAGGGTTGCCCGCAGACGCCGGGCCGCTGGCTCGTCATCGCCGAATACGCCGCGCCCAAGACCATCGACCCCGCGCTGGCCCAGGCCCGCATGCTCGACATCTTGGCCATCGCGCCGCGCATCCTTGATGTTCCGGCCGAGCATGTGCACGCCAAGGCCCGCATGCGTTCGCGTGGCGGCTCGCAGTACGGCAAGCAGGGCGCCGGCAAGGGCGGATCGGGCGAGCGCGCCAACATCGCGCGCCGGCGTCTGCCGCTCATCGAAGAAGGCGGGCTCACCTTTGCCGTCAACTTTGACGACTACCTGGATGTGGGCATCTTCCTGGATCATCGCGTCACGCGCAACCTGGTGCGCGAGCACGCCAAGCAGGCGCGCCGCTTCCTCAACCTGTTTGCCTACACCGGCACTGCCACCTGCTACGCGGCCGATGGCGGCGTCGAGGAGACCGTGACGGTCGACCTTTCCAACACCTACCTGGACTGGGCCGAGCGCAATATGCGCCAGAACGGCTTTGTTGGTCCGCAGCATCATTTTGTGCGCGACGACGTGCTCGCCTGGATTCGCGACCAGCGCCAGCCGCGCAACCGCTGGGACAAGATCTAAGTCGACCCGCG
>CABUUG010000161.1 GCA_902494605.1 uncultured Collinsella sp. | reverse complement strand
GATGCCCGCGACACCAAGCTCGGCCCCGAGGAGATCACCCGCGAGCTCCCGAACCTCTCCGAGGATATGCTTGCCAACCTCGACGAGGACGGCATTATCCGCATCGGCGCTGAGGTCGGCCCTGGCGACATCCTGGTCGGCAAGGTCACGCCTAAGGGCGAGAGCGCTTTGACCGCCGAGGAGCGCCTGCTGCGCGCCATCTTCGGTGCCAAGGCCCACGACGTCCGCGACACCTCCCTTAAGATGCCTCACGGCGCTTACGGCCGCGTCATCGACGTCGTCCGCTTTAGCCGCGAGAACGGCGACGATCTGGCTCCCGGCGTCAACGAGCAGGTGCGCGTCTACGTCGCCCAGCGTCGTAAGATCCAGCAGGGCGATAAGATTGCCGGCCGCCACGGCAACAAGGGTGTTATCTGCAACGTTCTGCCGGTCGAGGACATGCCCTACATGGCTGACGGTACCCCGATCGACGTTATCCTCAACCCGCTGGGCGTTCCTTCGCGTATGAACGTCGGCCAGCTGCTCGAGTGCCACCTTGGCTGGGCTGCTGCCTGCGGTTGGGATACCGAGGATGCCGACTCCGACAAGTATGTCCCCGGTCCGTTCTTCACCGCGACGCCCGTCTTCGACGGCGCCAAGGAGGACGAGATCGCCGAGGTCATCCGTCGTGCCAACAAGAACATGCTCAACAAGGCCACCGCTGCCTTTGGCGATCACATGCGCCCCGAGTTTGTTACCCAGCTTGACGAGCGCGGCAAGACCCGTCTGTTCGACGGTCGCACCGGCGAGGAGTTCCGCGAGCCCATTACCGTGGGTACGTCCTACATCCTCAAGCTCGGCCACATGGTCGACGACAAGATCCACGCCCGTTCGACCGGCCCTTACAGCCTGGTTACCCAGCAGCCTCTGGGCGGCAAGGCTCAGTTCGGCGGCCAGCGCTTCGGCGAGATGGAAGTTTGGGCACTGTACGCTTACGGTGCTTCCAACGTCCTGCAGGAGATCCTGACCGTCAAGTCCGACGATACCGTGGGCCGCGTCAAGACCTACGAGTCCATCGTCAAGGGCGAGAACGTTCCTGTCCCGGGTATCCCCGAGTCCTTCAAGGTTCTCGTCAAGGAGATCCGCTCCCTCGCGCTGGACATCGAGCCCATGCACGATGCCGACGAGGACGCCTCCGCCCCTGTGACCGCCGAGGAGACCTCTGCCCTCGATGACCTGGCCGCGCTCGCCGGCGTTGACGCCGACGTCGAGGCCGAGGATGCCGAGACCGCCGAGGCACCCGAGGCTGTCGCCGCCACGACCACTGATAAGGAGTAGTTGACTGTGGCAGATTTCGAAGCTACTGATTTTGACTCGGTAAAGATCTCCCTTGCCTCCGCCGACCAGATCCGTTCCTGGTCGCACGGTGAGGTTAAGAAGCCGGAGACCATCAATTACCGTACCCTCAAGCCCGAGAAGGACGGCCTGTTCTGCGAGAAGATCTTCGGTCCCGCCAAGGACTGGGAGTGCTCCTGCGGCAAGTACAAGGGCATCCGCTTTAAGGGCATCGTCTGCGAGCGCTGCGGCGTCGAGGTCACCTCGGCCAAGGTGCGTCGCGACCGCATGGGCCACATCGAGCTCGCCGCTCCCGTGTCCCACATCTGGTACTTCAAGAGCCCCACGAGCTTCCCGATGAGCCGTATGCTCGACATCAAGTCCAAGGACCTCGAGAAGGTTCTGTACTTTGCCAGCTACATCATCACCGAGGTCGACTACGAGGCTCGCGAGGCCGACGCCGACGACCTGCGCGAGGAGCTCGCCGCCGATCTGGAAGAGATCGATGCCGAGTGCGCCCGCCAGATCGAGTCCCTCAAGGAGCAGGGCGACCCCGAGAACTTTGACGAGTTCTCCGACGAGGAGCCGCTGACCCCCGAGGAGATCGCTTCTGGCATCGTCGACATCGAGGAAGAGTGCAAGGACGAGAAGCAGCTCCGCACGGACGCCTTCAACGCCTTCATGAAGCTCACCGAGCGCGACCTCATCTCCGATGAGCCGCTGTTCCGCGAGATGACCCGTTACTACTCCATGTACTTCAAGGGTGGTATGGGTGCCGAGGCTGTCCGCGACCTGCTCGCTGCCATCGACCTCCCCTCCGAGGCCGAGAAGCTCAAGGCCATCATCGCCGACGAGGATTCCCAGAAGCAGAAGCGCGAGAAGGCCGTCAAGCGCCTCGAGGTCGTTGACGCCTTCCTGAAGGGCGGCAACAGCCCCGCGAACATGATCCTGGACGTCATCCCGGTCATTCCGCCCGATCTGCGCCCGATGGTCCAGCTCGACGGCGGCCGCTTCGCCGCGTCCGACCTCAACGACCTGTATCGTCGCGTGATCAACCGTAACAACCGACTCAAGCGCCTGCTCGACCTGGACGCCCCTGCGATCATCGTGAACAACGAGAAGCGCATGCTCCAGGAGTCCGTGGACGCCCTGTTCGACAACGGCCGTCGTGGTCGCCCGGTCTCTGGCCGTGGCGGTCGCCCGCTCAAGTCGCTCGCCGAGGCCCTCAAGGGCAAGCAGGGTCGTTTCCGTCAGAACCTGCTGGGTAAGCGTGTCGACTACTCCGGCCGTTCGGTTATCGTTACCGACCCCAAGCTGCTGCTGCACCAGTGCGGTCTGCCCAAGACCATGGCGCTGGAGCTCTTCAAGCCCTTCGTCATGAAGCGCCTGGTCGAGCTTGGCAAGGTCGAGAACATCAAGGGCGCCAAGCGCGCTATCGACCGCGGTGCCACCTTTGTGTGGGACATCCTCGAAGAGGTCATCGACGGCCGCGTCGTGCTGCTCAACCGTGCACCGACCCTGCACCGTCTATCCATCCAGGCCTTTGAGCCGGTGCTGGTCGAGGGCAAGGCTATCCACCTGCACCCGCTGGTCTGCTCGCCTTTCAACGCCGACTTCGACGGCGACCAGATGTCTGTCCACGTGCCGCTGTCCAGCCAGGCTCAGGCCGAGGCTCGCGTGCTCATGCTCTCTGCGAACAACCTGCGCTCGCCGGCATCCGGCAAGCCGGTCAACATCCCCTCGCAGGACATGATTATCGGTGTGTACTACCTCACCCAGGTCCGCGACGGTCTGCCGGGCGAGAACCACGTGTTCGCCAGCTTCGACGACGCGCTGCACGCCTATGACTGCCGCTCCGAGGTCGACATGCAGGCCAAGATTCAGGTCCGCGTGTCCGCTGCCGACGCCAATGTCATCAACGAGGACGGCACCCGTATCTTCCGCGTCAAAAACGGCAAGAACGAGTTTGTCGACTACGACGTCACCGGCAACAAGACCGCGCGCTTCGAGACCTCTATCGGCCGCATCATCTTCAACCGCCAGTGCCTGCCCGAAGACTATGAGTTCATGAACTACAAGATGGTCAAGGGCGATGTGGCCAAGCTGGTTGCGGACTGCTGCGATCGTTACCCCGAGGCCAAGGTCGGTCCGATCCTCGACGCCATCAAGTACTCCGGCTTCCACTACGCTACCCGCGCCGGCCTTACCATCTCGGTGTGGGACGCTCTCATCCCTGCCGAGAAGCAGGAGCTGCTCGATCGCGCCCAGGCCAACGTCGACCAGATCAACGAGTACTTCGAGGAGGGCTTCATCAACGAGACGGAGCGCCACATCGAAGTCGTTAACGAGTGGACCG
>CABUUG010000160.1 GCA_902494605.1 uncultured Collinsella sp. | reverse complement strand
GGCATACGCCTCGGCACCGATATTAAGCGAGTTGACGATGACGCCATCAACCATATTGCGCCGAAGCATATCGATATAAGAACGCTCAAGATCAGGTCGATTGGCGCTATTGCACAGCAACATCTTAAAACCGTTTTCGGCCAGGGTACGCTCAACGGCTTGGACCGCTTGGGCATGAAACGGGCTGCTGACATAGGGGACGATCATACCTATTAGATTCAGGCGACCGTTGAGCATGGCACGGGCGATATCGTTGGGCGTATAGTTGATGCGCTTCATCGCGGCATGGACCTTATCGCGGGTCTCTTGGCTAATATAGCCGCGATTATTAAGCACGCGAGATACCGTAGTAGGCGAAACCCCCGCCACCGCTGCAACTTCCTTGATGCCAGGCTTAGCCGAATCCTTAGAACGAGCGCCCTCGCGAGCCATAGCACCCTCCCCCATCAACATGTCATACGTTTACATACGAACATAGCATACCCCAACAAGAGCGGGAAGACGGTAACAGTACAAGTAAGTAAACGACTCATCCAAATAATTAGGAGAGTTCCGCCTAAAGGGTGACTACACAGGACCCCGCCGGGGCTGTTTGGGCTATCTCCCAAAACATTCCGCAGGACGCAAAGAGGCTCGCCGCACGAAGTGCGCAGCGAGCCTCTTTGCATGTCCGAGGACGTTTTGGGAGATAGCCCAAACAGTCCCGGCGATCCTGCGGGAGTTGAGTCCCTTTAGAACTTGTCGTGGAAGGTACGCGCAATGACCTCGTCCTGCTGCTCCTTGGTGAGCGTGTGGAAGTTCACAGCGTAGCCGGAAACGCGAATGGTCAGCTGCGGATACTTCTCGGGGTGAGCCTGAGCGTCGAGCAGCGTCTCACGGTTGAAGACGTTGATGTTCAGGTGGTGGCCACCCTTCTCGGCGTAAGCGTCGAGCATGTGGACCAGGTTATCGGCCTGAGTCTCAGAAACTTCAGAAACCTTCATAATGTGTCTCCTTCGATTAATAGGCGCCGGCCGAAACCGGCGCGCTAATCAGTAATCGTTATTGTTAGTATAGCACTAACAATAGTTACTCGCCCAGCTGATCAAGGTCGATATCGCCAAAGAACACCTGGTCCTCCTTGCCGAGCGCACTCGGGATGATGGAGAAGGTGTTGGAGATGCCGTCCTGAGCATCGCGGAACGGGAGCTTGGAAACCGAAGACAGCGAAGCGATGGCGCCGTGGCTATCGCGCTTGTGCATGGGGTTAGCACCCGGGGCGAACGGCTGGCCAGCCTTGCGGCCGTCGGGCGTGGAGCCGGTCTTCTTACCGTAGACGACGTTGGAAGTAATGGTCAGAACCGAGGTCGTGGGCACGGAGTTGCGGTAGGTGTCGTTCATGCGGATGTACTCCATGAACTGGTGCACAACGTCGTGAGCGATCTGGTCGACGCGGTCGTCGTCGTTACCGTACTTGGGGAAATCGCCCTCGGTCTCGAAGTCGACGATGATGCCGTTCTCGTCACGGACGGGGTGAACCTTGGCGTACTTGATGGCGGACAGGGAGTCAGCCACGACGGAAAGGCCAGCGATGCCCGTAGCGAACCAGCGGTGCACGTGCTTGTCGTGCAGAGCCATCTGGATACGCTCGTAGCAATACTTGTCGTGCATGTAGTGAATGATGTTCAGCGAGTTGACGTACACGCCAGCGAGCCACTTCATCATGTCGTTGTACTTGGCCACAACGTCGTCGTAATCGAGTGTATCGCCCTCGACGGCGCGATACTTGGGGCCGACCTGCTTCTTGGAGACCTCGTCAACACCACCGTTGAGTGCGTAGAGCAGGCACTTGGCAAGGTTGGCGCGGGCGCCGAAGAACTGCATCTCCTTGCCGATGCGCATGGAGGACACGCAGCAGGCAATACCGTAGTCGTCGCCATGATAGACGCGCATGAGGTCGTCGTTCTCGTACTGGATCGAGGAGCTGGCGACAGAAGTCTTGGCGCAGAACTTCTTGAAGTTCTCGGGCAGACGGGTCGACCACAGAACGGTCATGTTGGGCTCGGGGCTGGTGCCCATGTTCTCGAGCGTGTGCAGGTAGCGGTAGCTCATCTTGGTAACGAGCGTACGGCCGTCAACACCCATGCCGCCGATGGACTCGGTGACCCACTGCGGGTCGCCGGTGAACAGGGCCTGGTACTCAGGGGTACGGGCAAACTTGACCATGCGAAGCTTCATGATGAAGTGATCCACGAACTCCTGGATCTGCTCCTCGGTGAAGGTACCGTTGGCAAGGTCGCGCTCAGCGTAGATGTCGATGAACGTGGAGGTAAGGCCGATGGACATAGCGGCGCCGTTCTGCTCCTTAACGGCAGCGAGGTAGGCGAAGTACATCCACTGGATGGCCTCCTGCGTGTTGGTAGCAGGGTTGGAAATATCGAAACCATAGGTCTCGGCCATCATCTTGAGCTCGCCGAGGGCGCGGATCTGCTCCTGCAGCTCCTCGCGGTCGCGGATGTTGTCGGCGGTCATGACCGTCGGGGTGGAAGCCTTCTGGGCCTCCTTGTCCTTGATCAGGTAGTCGACGCCGTACAGGGCGACACGACGGTAGTCGCCGATGATGCGGCCGCGGCCATAGCCATCGGGCAGACCGGTGATGATGTGGGCCGAGCGGCAAGCACGCATCTCGGGGGTGTAAACATCGAAGACGCCAGCGTTGTGGGTCTTACGCTCGAAGGTGTAGCGCTCGACAACGTTCTCGTCGACCTTATAGCCGTGCTGGCTGGCAGCCTGGCAAGCGATGCGGATACCACCGTTGACGTGCAGCGCGCGCTTGAGCGGCTTGTCAGTCTGGAGACCGACGATGGTCTCCTTCTCGCGGTGGGCGTTATCGATGTAGCCAGCGGGGTGGCTCACGATACCCGTGACGATCTTGGTGTCCATATCGAGGACACCGCCCTGCTCGCGCTCCTTAAGCAGCAGGTCGAGAACCTCGCCCCACAGCTCCTTGGTACGCTCGGTCGGACCTACGAGGAACGACTCATCGCCCTCGTAGGGGGTGTAGTTCTTCTGGATGAAGTCTCGGACGTCAACCTCTCCCGTCCAAATGCCTTCCTTGAAGCCTTCCCATGCCTCCTGCATTGTGTAACCACGCTCCTAGTTACGTGTAATGCGGCGCTCTCTCACACCGCTGCTTATTGAATTCTTGAATTTTCGGCTTGCACTACCGGTTTCTTCCGTTCTTCACCACACGTTGGTGCAGGAAAAACGTTTGTCCACCTTGGAACTACAACCCAAAACCCAAGATTTCACCCGTTTGAGAAGGATAACATAGCGTCCCTCTCCATCTGAGCTGTTATATGTTTCTTTTTTTATATCATAAAGGCGTTTTTTACAAACCCGCAGGAAATGCGAGCGCGAACAACTACCGTTCACCGATTTGTATGGTATTTTTCCTTGCCTTTGTACGACGTTCGCTCTAGCTGTTATGCCAGCTTTAGCAGGGTAAAGTGTCCCAGAGACCCTACAGAAACTGCAGGGCGGCCACGGGATCCCCCGTGGCCGCCCTGTGGCTTAGCTAGTTTTTAGCTTTGATTGCCGCTTGGCATTAGGCGGCTGCGGCGGCCTTGTCGGTCGTTGCCTTGCTGTTGCCCTGCTGGCCCTCAAAATGCTTGTAGCACCAGCTGGTGACCAGCGGGGTCAAAATAGCCGTAACGATTGCGCAGGCAGCAACCTGTGCCGTGGCCGTCGCGAGCACCGCGCCGCCGTACATGGCCTC
>CABUUG010000159.1 GCA_902494605.1 uncultured Collinsella sp. | reverse complement strand
GAGAGGCACAGCAAATGCTGGCTGCGGGCGGCGATGGCCTCGCGGACGCGGGCCAGTCGCTCGGCATCGGCAGCGAGCACGTCGTCGGTCTCGTCCAGATACGAGCGGATCATGCCGATGCCGTCGTAGTACTGCGGGTAACCGTCGTAAAAGTCTGCCTCGGGAGGATCGATGCCGGCGTCCAGATAGAACTCGTCGCTCATCTGGAAGGTGTGGCGGCCAAAGCGCTCGAAGGCTCGATCCTGGAAGGGCCTGATCATGGCGATGGTCTCGCGTGCCAGCTCGGGTTTGTCGCTGTATGACCAGCTAAAGCGGTTCTGATGCTTGGTAAAACCGAGCGGCACGATGCCCAGGCTTGTAATTTGCTCGTGCTCCTCGCAAAAGCGCAGGGTCTTTTCCAGCTCCTCGCCGTCGTTCATGCCGGGGCACAACACGATCTGCGCATGAATCTCTATGCCGGCGGCCATGATGGTCTCGAGTACGTCCATGCCTCGCTGGGCGTTGCGGCCCATCATACGACGGCGGACGTCTGGGCTCACGGCGTGGACCGACACGTTCATGGGGCTCATGTTGCGCTGGATGACGTTTTGCACGTCCTCGTCGGTGAGGTTCGTGAGCGTGACAAAGTTGCCCTGCAAAAAGCTCAGGCGATAGTCGTCGTCGCGAATATAGAGCGTGGAGCGGCCGCCCTTGGGGAGCATCGTCATAAAGCAGAACACGCAGGCGTTCACACAGGTACGCATGCCATCGAAGATGGGGCCATCGAACTCAAGGCCCCAGTCCTCGCCCGGGAAGCGGTCGAGCTCGACGGAGGTGACGGTGTTGTCGCGTGGGTCGAAAACCTCGAGGTCGACGGTATCATCGTCGGCCTCCCAAAGCCATACGATCATGTCGGTGAGCTGCTCGCCGTTGACCGTGAGCACGCGCATGCCCGGCTCGATACCCACATCCCATGCGGGCGACTCGGGACGCACGTTCTTAACGAGCGCGCCCTCACCCGGCTCGGGGTCGCGGCTGCGCCCGTAATCGGCCACCTCGGCGGCGTATGCGGGTACGGTCTGGTCCATGATTAGCGGCAAAGCTCCTTGATGCGCTCGACGGCGCGCTCGATGTGTTCTTGCGGGGTGGAGGCTCCGGCGGTGATGCCGATGTGGTGAGCGTCGGTAAACCACGCGGCCTGGATCTCGGAAGCTTCCTCGATGTGATGCGTATGCTCGCAGGCGTCTGCGCAAATCTGAGCCAGGCGGCGCGTGTTGCCCGAGTTCTTGCCGCCCACGACGACCATGCAATCACAGCGTTTGGCAAGTGTGGCTGCTGCCTGTTGACGCTCGCTCGTGGCGGCGCAGATGGTGTTGATCACGCGCAGCTCCTGCACGCGCGGGGTGATGGCAGCCACGACCTCAGCGAGGTTCTGCGCGGTCTGGGTGGTCTGCACAACCAGGCCTATCTTGCCCTTGAGCGACAAGGCGTTGGCGTCGGCGGCACAGCTCACGACCTGCGCATCATTGCCGGCGTGGCCCAGAATACCTTCGACCTCGGGGTGACCTGGCTCGCCTACGACCACCACGCGGTAGCCCTCGCGCACCAGTCGCTCGGCGGCCACGTGGACCTTCTTAACGTAAGGGCAGGTGGCGTCGACGACGTTAAGGCCACGCTCGCGAGCGGCATCGATCACCTGCGGCACCACGCCGTGGGCGCGGATGATCACGGTGCCGGTTGCGGCGTCGTCCAAGGTGTCGGCCAGACCGACGCCTGCCTCAGCAAGCTCGCGCACCACGATGGGGTTATGGATGAGCGGCCCCAAGGTGTGAACTTGAGTGCACTCCTCTGCCTGCGGCGCAGCGGCCAGCGCCATATCGAGCGCACGCTGTACGCCGTAGCAAGTGCCGGCGTGGGCGGCGATCTCGATGGTAGGCGCGGTTGCCTGGCCGGACACAGTCGCGGTGGTGTTCGTCACGTTCTCGCTCATGGCTAGAACCTGCCCGGATGCTCGGCGCACAGCTCGTCTCGCATGGCGTAGACGCGGTTCATGGCCTCGGACTCAAACCATTCCAGGCGCTCCGTGCGCTTAAGCCCAGCCGGTGCGTCGGAAAGCGAGACGGCCTTGCCGGCGCGGATCCAGCACTTCTTGGGACGCATGATCTTTTTGCCCGAGGGCGTGATGTCGGACCAGCCGCAGATGGCGAGCGGGTTAACGGGCGCCTTGCCCATCTGAGCGATGAGCGCAAAACCGCCGTGGACCTCGGGCTTGATCTCGCGCGAGCGGATGCGCGTGCCCTCGGGGAAGATCAGAACGTCCTCGCCGCGCTGCAGCGCATGCTGGGCGGCGCGCAGGCACTTCATATCGGCAGTACCACGCTCCACGGGGATGCCGCCTACGCGGCTAAAGGCCCAGCGCACAATCTTGCTCTTGGCGAACTCGGACTTAAAGATGGGACGAATGCGGCGGCCCCCAAAGAACAGCGCCGTCTCCACGGCCAAGAGCTCGGCCATCGAGGTGTGGTTGCAGATGACCACACTGCCGCGGCCTTCCTGGCGCTCAAACAGCAGATCGGCGTCCTCTACCTTCCAGCGCCACATGAGCTTGGAGAAGGCCCAAAGGATTGCCATGACCACGGCGACGGTGCCGCGGATGAGCGCGGGGAACTCGGCATAAGGGGCGTTGTAGTAATCCTCGGGCGTCTGCTTAAACAGGCGCATGGGCTACCTCCTTTGGTTGATGAGGTCCTCGATAATGCGGACGACCTCATCGATGGTGTGGGCGGTGGAGTCGACGTGCACGGCGTCCTCGGCGGGCACGAGCGGCGCAACCTCGCGACTGCTGTCGAGCTTGTCGCGCTGCTTGAGGGCGTCGAGGGTCTCGTCGACCTCGGCTTCGAGCTGCTCGCTGGTGAGCGGCTGCGCATCGTTCTGGTGGCGCTGCAGCACGCGGCGACGGGCGCGCTCGCGCGGGTCGGCGGTCAGGAAGACCTTGACCTGCGCGTTGGGGAATACGACCGTGCCGATGTCGCGACCCTCGGCCACGATATCGCGGTCCTCGGCGGCGCGGCGCTGGTGGATGAGCATGGCGGCGCGTACGCCCGGGTAGGCCGAGACCTTGGACACGTTGGCGTCGACCTGCGGGGTACGAATGGCGGCCGAAGCGTCCTGGCCGTCAATGGTCAGGCGCGTATCCTCGCCGGTGCCGTTGGTAAAGCGAATTTCGATCTGCTCGGCGAGGGCGTCGATGGCCGTCTCGTCGTCCAGATCGATGCCGCGATCGAGCGCGGCGAAGGTGACGGCGCGATACATGGCGCCCGTGTCGAGCTTGTTAAAGCCCAGCTGGCGGGCGATCTCCTTGGCGATGGTGGACTTGCCGGAACCGGCGGGGCCGTCGATGGCGACGATCATACAATGCTTCCTTTCGGTGGGTGACGTGCTGGTATGGTTCGCGGGCGTTGGGGCGCGGCGGGTTGCCTAGCCCGTGTAGCGCTCGCGATAGGTGTTGCGCTTGGGTGCGGAGCCATGGCTGCCGTGGTGACGCGTGCGGCTGGTGGGCGTGTCTTGGGGCTTGCCGCCGTTACGCTTGCCGCTCGCCTGCTTGGGCGGGATGCCGCCGGCCTTGAGGATCTGCACCTCGTGGTCGGTGAGCTCGCGCCACGAGCCCTTGGCCACGTCCTTGAGCTCCAGGCCGGCAAAGTTGCAGCGGTGCAGACGGATCACCGGGTGGTGGATCTTGCTCAGCATGCGCTTGACCTGGTTCTTGCGGCCTTCGCGGATGATGACCTCCACGGCGGTGGTGCCG
>CABUUG010000158.1 GCA_902494605.1 uncultured Collinsella sp. | reverse complement strand
TCCACCCTGGGCTACATGTCTCCAGTGGAATACGAGCGGCAATACGCTTGAGGATCCTTAAAAGAAAGTCCAGTTTATCCTTCCCACTCCAATGGATACGCCTAGGCGCGGTCCAAGAAATCGTCCGCATCCCCATCTGACACTATTTCACCGCAACTTAGAAGGTGTCGGCGTATAACGCTTCACCCCAAATTAAATTGATTCGTTGAATAGACACATTACAAATCTTTAAACTTCGTTTAATCTACAAGTGGGTATTATCACACATTAAGCACACGTGAAAGGATATACCCATGTCGCTTACACAGTCAGCAGAGCGTGCAGCGCTTAACAAGCTCATCGATTATCTCGACGACAACCCGCAAGAAAACATCGACAAAATCATGGACCTCGTGAACAAGCTGGTCCCCAATCGCGTATTTCCTGTACAGCGAGAGGCATTCACCAATGTCATCAAGAGCCGCGGCAATTGGTATGACCTGATCATGCGTGTGTTCAGCCTTAATCCCCAGATGCGAACCAAACTGCTTAAGACCCTCATTGTCGACGCCAACCTGCTTGCTTGGCCAGAGCAGGAAAAGAACCGCGAAAAGTACCAGTGCAACGTTCCGTGGGCCATCCTGCTCGATCCCACGAGCGCCTGCAACCTGCATTGCACGGGCTGCTGGGCCGCCGAGTACGGCTACAAGCAGAATCTCTCGTTCGAAGACATCGACTCTATCGTTACGCAGGGCAAAGAGCTCGGTACGCATATCTACATCTATACCGGCGGCGAGCCGCTCGTCCGCAAGCACGACCTGATCAGAATTTGCGAAAAACATCAGGACTGCGTGTTTCTCTGCTTTACCAACTCCACGCTGATCGACGAGGCCTTCTGCGACGACATGATTCGCGTAGGTAATTTTGTCCCTGCCATCAGCGCCGAGGGCAATGAGCACACAACCGACGCCCGTCGCGGCGAGGGTACCTACGCAAAGATCGAGCACGCCATGAAACTCCTGCGCGAGCGCGACTTGCCGTTTGGTATCTCCACCTGTTGGACCAGCGCCAATGCCGATACGGTTGCTACCGAGGAGAACATGGACTGGATGATCGGCGAGGGAGCACTCTTCTGCTGGTACTTCCACTTTATGCCGGTTGGCCGCAATGCAACCCCCGAGCTCATGCCCACGCCCGAGCAGCGCGAGCACATGTATCACTTTATCCGCGAAATGCGTGAGAAGAAGCCGCTGTTTACGCTCGACTTCCAAAACGACGGCGAGTTTGTAGGCGGATGTATCGCCGGCGGCCGCCGCTACCTGCACATCAACGCCGCCGGAGACGTGGAGCCGTGCGTGTTCATCCACTACTCAAACGCCAACATCCACGATGTGAGCTTACTCGACGCGCTGCGCTCTCCCCTCTTTATGAAGTACTACGAGAACATGCCGTTCAACGACAACTACCTCAAACCATGCCCCATGCTCGAGAATCCCGACGTGCTGCCCAAAATGGTCGCCGAGAGTGGCGCAATGAGCACCGATCTTATCGAGAAGGAGTCACCCGAGCAGCTGCGCGAAAAGACCCAGGCTGCCGCCGAGGCATGGTCACCTGTCGCCGACCGCATCTGGAACGACTCCGACGATCCGCTATATGCCAAGCGTCACGAGGATAAGTCACAAGGTATGGCCGATAGCGACATGCACAAGTTCGAAAAACAGGGCCGCACACTCAAAAACGGCGATTAATGCTGCCCTACACGACAAACGCTCAGAAATGAAGCGGAGCAGTCTCGAGGCACATCTTCGAGGCTGCTCCGCCTTACCGTCAAAACAGTTTTACTAAGTTGCGGTGAAATAGGGACTAGATCGGCCTTCCAATAACCAAAACAATCCCTATTCCACCGCAACTTCTTTAAGTTGTTGAATTATCGATGCTATTCGAAGCGAGATTCCAGGCTCGACAGGCCGTTGAGTGTGAGGTCATTGGCAACCTCCGAGACGCGCTCGATAGGAACCGAGCCATCAGACAATGCCCACGTGCGATAGATACCGATAATACCCGACAGCAAAAACGCCAGATAGTAGTCGAACATCTCGTCCTTGAGACCTTGGGGCAGCAGATCGCGCTCGGCAATCTCGTGTTCGAGCGGCGAACGAAGACGAGCCATAAAATCATCGAGCGGAATGTTCTCGATCAGCTGACGATTGAGCACCAAGTTGTTACACAGTGCCTCGTTAACGGTTTTAAAGAAGGTCGCCGCCGCGCCCAGAGCGCGCTCGTTGGTGTCGCCGTCCATGGAAGCAAGCGTTTTCTCGACCGAGTCGACAATCATCTCCACCACATCGACGGCAATGGCATCGAGCAGGCCGTCAACCGTACCAAAGTGAACGTAAAAGGTTTTGCGGTCGACATTGGCCTCGCGCGCGATGGCACTCACCGTAATGTCTGCCAGCGGCTTTTCCATGAGCAGGCGCTCGAAAGCGGAAAGGATGGCATTACGGCTGCGAACGATGCGACGATCAAGACGCGGTTTGCTGGTTGCCATGGGCGTGTCCCTTCGATATGCGAGCATTCATCAACAGATGAGAGATAATCTACGTAAGAGGATTATCCCCCATACAGCACAAATATGCCCCGCATCATGAAGAACGCACGACTGTCCTACTGCGACTTAGGGTGCTTCTTCTTATTGAGTACCGACGGAGATACGCGAATACCATCGCCTGTCTGGCGCACATAGGCTTTATGAGCCGGCTTAGCGGTCCCAGAAGCCTTCTGAGCCTGCTTCTTGGGATCAACAGTAACAGCATTCGCGGGGTGAGGCTTAGTGGGCGCAGAGGGCGTCTGAGGCGTGCGGCCGAGCTTGCGCATCACGCGATCCCAGCGCGCATGGATGCTCTCGTTGTGGGCGCTCTTAAGGCCCAGCAGGGGCGCAGCCAAAATGGTCGGCGCAATAAACGTAATGAGGCGCCACAGCAGATAGCCAGCGGTCGAAGCCGACCCAAAGAAATGACCCAAGAACAATGCAAAGCCGCCCTCAGCGCCACCAGTTCCACCGGGCAGGGGGACCGCAGAGCTCAACAGCTGGACAAAGGCGCTCGCGGCCATGACCGAGAAAAAGTCGACCTCATGGTGGCCAAAGGCAAGCATCAGGAAATACGGCACGAGGTAGAAAAACGCGAGCTGCAGCATGGTGATGACCACCGTGAGCAGCATGGACGAAAAGTGGCCAGCCGAAAGCTTGAACTTCTCAGAGAAGGAGTAGATCTCGCCATCGACAAACGTGCGCCAACCCTCGATCTTAGTGGCCGAGACACCAATGCGCTCGAGCCAATTGATGATGCAATGGGCGACGCGCGTGACGGTCTTAGGCATGAGCGCGACGGCGAAGATGCCCAGCAAGATGCAGCAGTGCCCACCAAAGCTAAAGACACACAGCAGCGTCATGTCGCCATAGCGCTCGGCAAAAAACGGCATGCGAGCAAGCAGTAGGATAGCGCCCCAGGCAACGAGGCCAAACTGATACACGATAAAGCGCGTGAACTGCGTGGCGCCAGCCTCGCCGACATTTTGGCCCGCCTTGGTCAGGCGGTAGATCTGGGCGGGAGTCGAGCCCATCATCATGGGCGTCAGGTTGCCAAAGAAGATGCCGCTCGCCTCGACCGAAATCAGGTCGCGGATGCCGACGGGTGAATATGGGTCGAGCCAGACGGCGATCGCATAGGCCACAATGCCAAAGAACAGATACATGAACATGCAAAGACACGCGACAACGAGCCATGGCGCCTGGACGCTCGACATTGCGGCCCAGAACTGCCCCATCTGCCCGGTTACCACCAGATAGACGATATAACCCACCAGCACGACGCCGATAAAGATGGCGCCGCGGCGTGCGCTCTTATTGTCATCTCCGCCCGAGGCCTCAACCTCGACC
>CABUUG010000157.1 GCA_902494605.1 uncultured Collinsella sp. | reverse complement strand
CCAATGCCCGAAGCCTCGATCGTCAGGATCTTGTTGATCTCGACACCCTCGAACAGACGGGCCCACTCGGCACCCATGTGGTCGAACAGCTCAACGTCGCACTGGTGGTTGAGGAAGGCATCAACCTTAAGGACGTTACCGGCCTTTACGATGCCGTCATGGCGAATACGATCCTCAAGCTCCTGCATGGCGCAACCCCTTCTCGCGGCAACGATACCGCGCGATTAATAAACGTTGTTCGATAGTCTACCACGGACCGACCCCCGCCCGCCCCACAAGCCGCATCGCACCACAAACCAGTCTTTTTGGGACGGCGCGAATCGTGGCAGACAGCCTCCCAACACGCTAATGGCGGGCGCGCATCTTCACCAAACGCACCATGGCAAGCGCAAAGCCCACGGCGGCCACAACCATAAGCACGTAGAACACCGAGCGAAAGCCGAATAGGAATACATCCGGACGGCCTGCAACAAAACTGGTCACGGCCTCGCCCATCGCCACGCTCATCTGCCCATAGAGGATATGCGAACCTGCCGTAATACCCAGCGCCATGCCCGCATAGCGCGCCAAGCTGCCCAAGCTACCTGCAAAGCCAAGTGCCTCGCGCGGAGCCGAGCCCATGTACAGCGAGTTGTTGGGGCTCTGGAAAATCGACGTACCGCACGACATAAATGCGACGCAGCACACGATCACAGGGATAGAAGAGTGCTCGTCGAGCGTGCTTACTGCTAAGAGACCGCACACATACACGCCCAGGCCGACCGCCGTGGGACCCTCGCAGCCAACACGGTCCGAAACCGTTCCCGAAAGCGGGCCGATAAAGGCATTCACCATTGGCAGCGCCAAAAAGAGCAATCCGGAAATGTCAGAACCAAAGCCGTGGGCGTCCTGAAAATAGAACGGCAGAATAAACTCGGATGCGCCAATGTCAACGAACACGATGAGCATGCAAGCAAGGTTGATGGTGAAGGCCGAATTTGCAAAGCAGCGACGAGCAGCCTCGGCAAGGGGCATGGGGCGCTCGCCGGCCTCCGGCTTAACATGCGGCAGCGTGTAGAGCCCCACGATAAACGAGATGACGCCAATGGGCAGGTTGATGAGGAAGATACTCTCCCAGGGAAAGCTAGCCACCAGCATGCCACCCAGTACGGGGCCACACATCATGCCGAGGGCCACGAAGGTCGCGAGAATACCCATGGCACGGCCTCGTTCGCGCGCCGGAAACGACTCGGTGATGATACCCATGTTGTTAGCCATGGCCGCCGCGCAACCGATGCCCTGAACAATGCGTGCCAGGATAAGAACCTCGAGCGAGGCCGAAAGGCCGCACAGCAGCGAACCGACCGAAAAGACGATGACGCCCAGCTGGAACACATTCACCTTGCCGCGCACGTCGCCCAGACGGCCAAACGGCAACATAGCCACGCATGTCGCAAGCAGGTACACCGAGCTCACCAGTTGAATGCGGTCGAGGCCCACGCCCAGCTCCTTTTGCATCACGGGCAGCGCCACGGTCACGACGGTCGAATCCAGACACACCATAAACGTCATGATGAGCACGGTAAATAGAATCGCCCATTTGTTCTTGCCATGGGTGTCGCCCTCTAGGGCAATATGCTCGCGGCGCAGCTGCTCTGCAGTTTTCTCCATATCCATCCTTTCGAGTGGCGCAACGCAAAAACGGGGCCCCAATCGCCTGTAAACAGTCGCAATTGGGGTCCCGCCTACGGAATCGGAACGAAAGGCCACCGAAGCTTTCTGCCAGCATCGGCACCTTGTGCGAACGCTAGCCTAGCACTGCTCGAGCGCCTGCTCAAGGTCGGCAATCAGATCGGCCGTGTCCTCGAGGCCGCACGACAGGCGCACCATGTCGGCGGAGATACCGCAGGCGATGAGCTCCTCATCGTTCATCTGGCGGTGCGTAGCGTTAGCGGGATGCAGGCAGCAGGTGCGGGCGTCGGCCACATGCGTGGCGATCTGGGCGAGCTTGAGGCTCTTCATAAAGGTCTCGGCCGCCGCGCGACCACCATTAAAGCCAAAGCTCACAACGCCGCAGGTACCGTTTGGCATGTACTTCTGAGCGAGGTCATAGTACTTGTCGCCCTCCAGGCCCGGATAGCTCACGAAGCGCACCTTGGGATGGCTCTGCAGGAACTTGGCAACGGCCAGGCCGTTCTCGCAATGACGCGGCATGCGCACATGCAGGCTCTCGAGCGAGCTGTTCAGGAAAAACGCCGCCTGCGGATTCTGCATGGGACCAAGATCGCGCATGAGCTGCGCGGTGGCCTTGGTAATGAAGGCGCCCTCGCGACCGAACTTCTCAGCATACGTCACGCCGTGGTAGCTCTCGTCGGGCGTAGTGAGACCCGGGAACTTTTCCGCATGGGCCATCCAGTCAAACTGGCCGTGGTCGACGATCACGCCGCCCAGGTAGGCAGCATGTCCATCCATGTACTTGGTGGTGGAGTGCGTAACGATGTCGGCGCCCCACTCAAAGGGACGGCACATCACGGGCGTCGGGAAGGTGTTGTCGACCATCAGCGGCACGCCGTGGTCATGTGCGGCCTTGGCAAAGCGCTCAATATCGAGCACGGCAAGGGCGGGGTTGGCGATCGTCTCGCCAAAGACGAGCTTTGTGTTGGGCTGAAAGGCAGCCTCCAGCTCCTCATCGGTGCAGTCGGGGGCGACGAACGTGCAGGTCACGCCCATGCGGCCCATGGTGTGGGCGAGCAGGTTATACGTACCGCCGTAGATGGCAGAGCTCGCGACCACATGATCGCCGGCACCGGCCACGTTAAAGATCGCGAGGAAGTTCGCAGCCATGCCCGAGCTCGTGAGCATCGCGGCAGTGCCGCCCTCCATCTCGCAGATCTTGGCGGCAACCAGATCGCACGTGGGGTTCTGCAGACGGCTGTAGAAGTAACCAGACTCCTCCAGGTCAAACAGCTTGCCCATGTGCTCCGACGTGTCGTACTTCCACGTGGTGGACTGGTAGATGGGCACCTGGCGCGGCTCGGCATCTCCCGGGTGATAGCCGCCCTGAACACATGTGGTACCGATGGTCTGCTCGCTCATATCTAGCTCCCTTGCCTGGGTTACGTTTTATTCGGTTCACGATACCGCTACCCCGCACCCCTCTCAACCCATCACCAAGATAGGTTATGGGACTAATTGATCAGGGGTATTTATCTCAAGCCTTAAGCATTTGCTCGATAGATAAAAATGAGGCATACATGAAGCTCTCGATGATTACATGCACCGTCACGGGTACCATAGGCGGATACACCGTGACCAAGGAGACAACGATGAAGCAAATCGATACGGCCCAGCTCGACATCACCGCCTGTCAGGCTCAAGCTGCCGAATATCACGCCCGTGGCTTTAACTGCGCCCAGGCAGTCGCCTGCACGCTCGCGCCCGCCGTCGGGCTCGACCCCGAGACCGCCTTTATCCTCACCGAGGGCTTTGGCGCCGGCATGGGCGGCATGACCGAAACCTGTGGCGCCATCTCGGGCGCCGTGGCCATCATGGGCTTTGTAATGAGCGACGGCATGGAAAACCCCAAGACCAAGGGCCAGACCTACAAGCTGTCGCGCGAGATCGCCAAGCGTTTTGGCGAGAAGAACACGACGACCGTCTGCGGCACGCTCAAGGGCATCGGATCGGACAAGGGTCCGCTCCGCAGCTGCCCCGGCTGCATCGACGATGCCGTCGAAATCGCCTGTGATGTACTAAAGCAGCTCGCCGAGTAAACGACAGCAACAGAAAAACGACGGCCGGCGCGCTTGGAATCCATCCAAAAGCACGCCGGCCGTCGCCGTTAGAACTCGGCAAACTCGGGAGCGCCGACCTCAATCTCCTCGCGCCCCGCCATAAGCTCGCGCATCTTAGCGCAAAACGGCTCCTGCTCCCCTGCCTTAAACACCAAATGAAGTGTCACAGCATCCGCGTACTCGGTATCCGAAACCTTGGCACCGGAATCCT
>CABUUG010000156.1 GCA_902494605.1 uncultured Collinsella sp. | reverse complement strand
TTGACGGCGTTTGCCCCGCTCGTTCGCTGCAATGCGGCTTTTACCTAATGTTATCGTTCATCGCGAAGGAGTTCTTCATGGCACAGCTCGTGGTGTAGAGCACCTTGCCCAACAGGGCATCGGTCTCCAAGCGCACGCGCTCGGCAAAGGCCTCGTTGGCGCGGGCGAGCTCGGCGGGCACCTCGGCCTCGGGCAGCGCGGCCACGGCGGCATCGATGTCGTGGATCTGCTTGTGGCCCATGCCGCCGACCTTCTCCTGATAATCCTCGACTGCACGACCGCACTCATGGAAGCGAACATCGGCCAAGGCACCGATCAGGCGATTTGCCCAATAGAAATTCTCGGACGTCACGCGAGCCTGCGTGTCGGCATAGTACTCGGGCATGGTCTCGACATTGGCGTACAGCGGCACGAGCGCGTTAAACGAGTTGGAGCCAAAGGCCATCCACTGCACGGCGCGATACGCCGGCTGCGCATAGGGGCGCAGCTGCAGCACGGCGAGCTGGCTGTTGCGGTTGATGCCGATGGGACGATAGGCGCCGCGTGTGGCGGGCGTGCCCTTGCTGCCGTAGCAGTCGTACTCCGTGCCCTGGTAGTGGCTCGAAAGCACGTACTTGATATCCTCGATGGTCACCTTGCGCTCGGGTACGCGGCTCCAGGGGATGTCGTCGCTCTCGGGCGTGTAGTCGGCGTCGGGACCGTCCCACACATCGCTGGGGTTGAGGCAGCGCTGCATGTACCAGGCGCGCGGCGTGTTATAGACGTGGTCGCTGTCACTGTGCGAGCCAAAGGCCTCGCGCGGGTTAAAGACCGTCGCCGGACCGTCGCCCTTAACGCCCAGCGTCAAATCCAGATGCCACTCGGCCATCCAGGAGCGCAGGTCGGCGGAACACATGTGGTCGACCTGAGCGCCCTCGGCATCGTTCAGGTCAAAACTATCGATACCCAGCTGGTTAGGCATGGTCACATAGGCGTCATCGGGCACGCGCTTGGCAATCCAGTGGTGGCCGCCGATGGTCTCGAGCCACCAGATCTCGTCAACGTCGCTAAAGGCGATGCCGTTGTTCTCGTAGGTGCCGTAGCGCTCGAGCAGGTCGCCCAGGATACGCACGCCGTCGCGGGCGGACTTGGCATACGGCAGCACCAGGGTCACCATGTCCTCCTCGCCCAAGCCACCGGGCTGCGCCGGAACATAGCCGTCCTCGCCCTCGTTGCCCTTGGCGGGCACGTAGTCCACGAGCGGATCGGCGCCGCGGACACGCTCGTTGGTGGTGAGCGTCTCGGTTGCGGACATGCCAACATTAAGCTCGTTGAAGCCGGCCTCGGCCCAAATGCCATGACCCGGGACAACGTCGGGGACGCTTGTGTAACGCATGGGATTATCGGGCAGCTCAACGGTAAGGTGGCTCAAGACGCTCGTGTAGACACGCGGCTGTTCATTGGGATGCACCACGCGCATGCGCTTGGGCTCAAATACTCCATTGGACGAGTCCTCATTGCGGGCAACCAGCGTCGAGCCGTCGTAACTCGCGTTCTTACCAACCAAAATCGTTGTGCACGGCATGCGTATCCTCCTTGAGCGAAGAAATCAAACGGCAACAGTGTATCGCTTCGGCGCAAAAAGGGCGAAACCACGGCCCCTCGAGACCCCCTCGGGACCTCTGTGGTCAAAAAATGCCAAATATGAGTACTGTCACCAATTTAGTAGCAGCAAATATCCTTGTAATGAGTGCCGAAAATCCCTATTTGTCCAAAAGCGAGACCGCGTTATTCCCCATAGGTTCAATAAAATGGGCTTCCTAACGATAATGGATATCGCTAGGAAGCCCAAATGTCATAAAACATATGTGACCATCTTGACAGCAGTACTCATATTTGGCATTTTTTGACCACGTGGTATATAGCTAACCCCTCAAGCAGCCCAAAACACCTATTTCGATGCACGCTCCGCCGCCTCAATCACGTGTTTGGCGAGAATCGCGGCGGTCACAGCCCCCACGCCGCCCGGCACGGGCGTGATGGCGTTAACGACCGGCTCCGCAGCATCAAAATCGATGTCCCCGACCAGCTTGCCAGCGGCCTCGTCCCAATTAATGCCAACATCGATGATGGTCTGGCCCTCGCGAACCGCATCCGCGCCAATCGTGCGCGCGCGTCCAACGGCCGCAACCACAATATCAGCCGCACGGCACTCGGCAGCCAAGTCGCGCGTATGCGTATGGCACGTCGTCACTGTGGCATTGCGAGCCGTAAGCATGGCGGCAACGGGACGGCCAATCACCAGCGACCGACCAACGACCGCGACCTTGGCCCCATCCAGCTCAACGCCGTAATGGTCCAGCAACGCCAGCACAGCCTCCGCCGTGCAGGGGGCAAAGCCCTCGCCACGCCCCGAAAGCGTGGTAAGCAGCGAGGCCGGCGTCATGGAGTCAACATCCTTGGCAGGATCGAGCGCTGCGGCGACGGCGTTCTCGTCAAGCCCAACGGGCAACGGACGAAACATCAGGCAGCCATGAACAGCGGGGTCGGCATTGATGTCCTCGATGGCCGCCAACAGCTCGTCCTGCGAAACATCGGCAGGAAGCAAGACGCGGCGAACCTCGATGCCGACCTTCTCGCAGCGCTTGAGGGCACCGCGCTCGTAGGACAGGTCGTCCTCGCGCTCGCCTACACGGACAATGGCCAGCGTCGGGACGATGCCCTGTTCGCGCAGTGCGGCGCAGCGAGCAGCGAGCTCCTCGGTCAAAGCACGGGCAACGGGAGCACCCTTCAGCAGCTCTGCCATGGCTATCCCCTCTTCCTGGCGGCGTCGGCGGCGCGGCGCGCCAGCGCATCGGCGCGCGGCAGCCACGTATCCAGCAGCTCATCGCATGCCGCCTCAAGCTCCTCAGCGCGCGCCCGGTCTTTCATAGACGTGGTATTGGCAAAGAGCGTCAAACTCGCGCCCTGCATGGCAGCGCGGCAGAATACGGCGCCGCACGCCACATCGGACAGCAGTTGGCGCGAACCCTTATCGGCCATGTCCTCGAGCAGCGCCAGCGCACGACCGCACGCATCCATAATGCGGTACGGCGGCATGGCTGCCACGTGCAGTGCATCCTGAATCGCAGCCGGTCGAGCCGGATCATCGCGCGGAATACCGTACGCCGCCGACACTTGGCCGTACGCACGAACGTCCTCGGCAACCAACTCGACAAGCTCCTGGGCCAGCCCATCAGCCTGGGTAAACGCGCACGTCAGGTCATCCGCACGATCAGCAAGCGCGGGATTGGTCGCACCGTAGCGGGCAACCATTCCGCACAGCGAGGCGCCCAGCGCGCCCACAAAAGCGCTCGCGCTGCCACCACCGGGAACCGGCTCGCGCGCGGCCAGCGCCTCGGCAAACCCGCGGCAGGTCTTGTCCATCATCTCTTGGCTCATACGCATGCACCTTCAAGTCATATACATCGGTCGGGCGGCAACCGCCGACCGACCGCATCGATCACATAATGGTGCTTAGTCTAGCCCATAAGTACATAAGCGTCAGCGCACCTGGCCATCGCGGATTTCTATGACGAACGATAGGCGTCGGCACCGCAAACATGGGAAACATGGCCCGCCTTTCGGGACTTCCGGACGTCACAAACTGGGGCATATCTATAAACAAGGAACCTGTTGGGGCAACGCCCGCGTACACGCGACCCTTTAAAACAACGGGCACCTCGCCCCGGGGAGAGCCGACAGCATCGGCCCTCCCCTCTTTTGCGACCGCACATATTGCCACTTGTCGGCGCAATTCCAGCCCCCAGAATGGGACACATGGCCCACCCTAGCGAGCCGTCCACGCGTACAGTAAAGGCAGGTAATCCGTGGGCGGTTACAGATCGAGGAGGACACGACCATGAAAAAGAAGGCCTTTACGATTCTCACCCTCTGCATAAGCCTCTTTGCCGCAGTTGCCCTGGTGGGCTGCGGTGGCAGCGGCGGCGCTACCGGAAGTGGCGGTGGCGGCGGAGCAGAAAAGCC
>CABUUG010000155.1 GCA_902494605.1 uncultured Collinsella sp. | reverse complement strand
CGCGTCGAGGGCGCAGACGGTGGTCGACCTCAGGTGGACGTCCATCCCGAACGCGGTAGAATACTTTGGCATGGGAGCCTCCCAACCTCGTTGCGGCGCGGCTGCGCCTATGGCACTTCAACATCATTGTCGCAGCCCCGACCCGCGGTCACGAGCGGGGGCTCCTATCTTTTTAGTGCCCTCGGATTGGGTCATAGTGTCTGTCGTTGCCATAACATCGGCGTCGCCGTTGTTGGCACTTGGGGACGTTCCTTTTCTGCCGGCACCTTGGGACACTCCCAACGACTACCCGCAAAATGAGCGTGGATAATCTCCCGGTTTTGGCCTGTGTGCGGGCTCAAAGTGGGAGATTATCCACGCTCGTTAGGTTAGTGTCAGAAAATCCACGCTCGTTATATTTGGCTGGGCTGCGGTGCCTATCTAATCGGTTCAGCGTCTTCCCTGAGTATCGAAAGATACTCTTCATACCCGTACTGTCGGTATCTCTGTCTTGACTCGTCGAGTGGACGGAGGATACCCAATTCTTCAAATGATTTGACGAGCGAGCTCGCGGTGCTCCTGCCGATATCGAGTTGGGCAGCGATGAATGCGGTGTCGACGATGGGGTGCTCTTCAAGAATGCCCAACAGCCTTTGCCCGTTTGCAGCAGTCCTTCCGAGATTTTCGGTAATGGTTGCTGTGGAACGGTTATGGAGGTCAACAAGGTTTTTTAAAGACCCTACCGAGTCCTTCGCACTCTCAAGAAGACTGGCGCAGAAAAACTCTATCCATTCCTCGTAAGTGCCTCGCTCCCTTACGGATGTGAGTTGCCGGTAGTACTCGCTTCGATTTTTCTTGAACTGGAACGATGGGTAGAACAAGCAAGAATGAAGAACGCCATCATTGATGAGCATAAGTGTAATGAGAAGCCTGCCCAGGCGACCGTTTCCGTCTAGGAATGGATGGGCAGTTTCAAATTGGTAATGGACGAGCGCCGCCCGCACGATCGGATCCATTTCGACTTGAGGCTCATTGATAAATCGTTCGAGGTCCTGGAGCGTGTTGCTCAAATCTTCAATGTTTGGAGGGACGAACGATGCAGTTGCAATGGTGCAGCCTGAAGGGCCAATCCAGTTTTGTGAGGAGCGCAGCTCGCCTGGATTCTTCTCCGTTCCGCGCACTCCGTCCAGCAGGACCGCATGAACCTGCCTGAGAAGCCTCGTACACAAGGGCATCTTTTTGAGCAGTTCTACGCCGCGGTCGACAGCACGGACATAATTCACGACATCTGCGACATCTTTATGATGGAGTTGGGTTTGCGATGGACTAAGTAGGTCGTCAAACGTGCACTGGGTTCCCTCAATTTGCGAAGAAAGGAGTGCTTCTTTGCGCACATACATTGTCAGATACATGTCGGCGTTGGGAACAAAGTAGAGCATGCCTTCAAGCTCTCCAAGCTTTCGTGAGCATGTGGAAAGCGTGCGATAGGTTTCCTCAGTGAGGTTTAGCTGCCTCAATGATTGCAAGGGCGTTGGCAAAAACGAATAGTAAGCCAATTTCCCCGATAGATTATTGCGGAGCGTTCCCTGGCCGTTCTCCTCGATTTGCATCGCGCCCTCCATATCTTTAGTGCCGGAAACTCGTTATTAGGCTAATCATATCAATTCTAATAACGAGTTTATGGCGAAAATAGTTATTAGAGTCGATTTGAATAATCTAATGACGAGAAGTCGTTATTGCTTTGGTGCAAGGTGGTCGAGTGGTCCCTCGGGCGCAGAGGAAAATGGATCATTCAACACGAGCGTGGATAATCTCCCGGTTTTGGCCTGTGTGCGGGCTCAAAGTGGGAGATTATCCACGCTCGTTAGATATGCGTCCGAAAATCCACGCTCGTCGCTACTTGAGCCCGGGCAGGCGGGTGTAGGGGAACGAGCGCTCCAGGAATTCGGAGCAGTGGGCGTAGTCTTTGGCGAAGTAGCTGCTGTAAAGCGAATCGAGCACGTATTGCACGGCGATGTGGCTCGCGAACTGCGTGATGCGATGCGTCATGCTCTCGTGGTCACTCACCGTAAGGTAGGCGGCAAAGCCAGGCTGAATGCGCGCGCAATAAGGCGTGCCGATGACGATGACCGGGACATGCCGACTGCTGAGGATCGGCAAGATGTCCTTGAGGTTGGGCGCAAGGCCGCTGTAGGAGATGACGATCGCCACATGGTCGGTGCCCGAGGCGAGCGCTGTACGCACCTGGGCCTCGCCACCGTCGTGGCACGTCGCGCTTTTACCGGCGGAGAGCAAGCGATCGCGGAACATTCCCGCTGGATAGAGGTTGTGCGAGCCTGTGTAGATGTCGACCTGTCGGGCGTTCGCGATGAGCTTGGCGGCGTGGTCAAGCTGCGTGGGGTCGAGCAGCTCCTGCGTTTCGGCCAGCGTGGTCTGGTAGAGCCCCTCCATGCGCTCCATAACCTGCAGGCGATACTCAGCTTATCGACCCGCGATGCAAAGGAGATGCTCATCCCAAGAGCGCTACCGGGAAGGGCTTGCGATTCGAGCCCTCGCCTTAGCAATTTGATCATTTGGCACTATAATCACCATAGGCATGCGCATAACGTTGCGCTTAATCAAGAGGAGAAAACATATGGGTCTGTTTGACATGTTTAAGAAGAAGGCTGAGCCCGCGGCAGCTGCTGCTCCGGCCTCCATCTCTGCTTCTGCTGGCGCCGACGTGCTGTGCTCGCCTGTCACGGGCAAGGTCATCAAGATGGCCGACGTGCCCGATCCCGTCTTTGGTGGCGAGGTTCTGGGCAAGGGCTGCGCTGTGTGGCCCGAGGACGACCTGGTCTACGCTCCCTGCGATGGCAAGGTGACCGTCACCATGGGTCACGCCGTGGGCCTGCAGTCCGATAGCGGCATCGAGGTTCTGGTGCACGTTGGCGTCGATACCGTCAACATGAACGGCGACGGCTTCGAGGGCTTCGTCAAGGCCGACGACGTCGTGAAGGCCGGCCAGCCCATACTCAAGATCGACCGCGCCAAGATCGCTGCCGCCGGTTACAAGGACTGCGTCGTCGTGGCCGTGTCCAACACCGCCGAGTTCGCCGACGTCGAGCTCGCCGTCGAGGCCGAGTCTGCCGTCGCCGCCGGTGACGCCATCGTTAAGGTCGTCCGCAAGTAGTCTGCGGCAACATAAGGATGTGCAAGGGTGGCCGGGTTATCCGGCCACCCTTTTTTAATAGGCTAAACAGGTGCATTTTATTGCAGGGGGCTTGTTTTACGGGCCATTCGCTCGTCAAATTGAGCCGCCTGCGCTTTTGCGACGCAGGGGGTTGGGCCGGGCTGCTAATATGGACTTGCTGTTACGACGTGCGCTGCGCAGGGAACGCGGCGCCGCTTGTTTGGAGGAATGTCATGAAAAAGAAGCTGCTGCTTGCGCCTCTGATGGCCGCCCTGGTCGCGTGCGTGGTTTTGCTTTCCGGCTGCGGAGGGCCTTCGGTGGAAGAGCTCATCACCAACGACCTTACGAGCCAGTTTGACGAGATCAAGAACGGCGGCGATGACTTCCTTGCCGGTCTGGAAGAGGCTTCGGGCGACGAGTTTGAGCAACTGGGCATCGATCCCAAGGAGTACGCCAAGAGCTATCTCGAGGGTTTTGATTACAAGATCGGCGATGTGACGGTCGATGAGGACAAGGGTACCGCGACCGCCGAGGTTACCATCACCTGCAAGTCCATGAATAAGATCGTCGAAGATTTTGCCACCCAGTATCAGGAGAAGGTCGCCGCGCTCGATACGATGCCTTCCGAGGACGACCTGTACAAGATGGCCGGCCAGGTCATGGTCGACGTGACCAAGGCCGCTAAGACCAAGGACACCAAGGTCACCTTTAAGTATTCCGCCAACGAGGATAACGAGTGGTCTGCCGACGATTCCGCAACCACCGAGATGATGAATGCGATGATGAGCTAGGGGGTTACGCGGTAGTTCGTTGCGGCGTTTTACCAAACGCCGCAACTGCTCGACGCTGCGCGGGCACCAGAGCGACAACTTGTCATTCAAAGAGGACGGCATGACCAGAAGGTCTATGCCGTCCTCTTTTCATGCCAATTTGTTCG
>CABUUG010000154.1 GCA_902494605.1 uncultured Collinsella sp. | reverse complement strand
GTCTTGGCCTCGGCCGCGCCCGTAACGGCACAGGTGTTAATGACGATCAGCTCAGCATCCTGAGGCTCCACCATCGCAAAGCCCAGGCGCATTAGATCGGCAGTGATACGGTCGGACTCAACCCGGTTGACACGGCAGCCGAGGTTGACGACGGAAATATGGGGTGCGAGCACGCGGGCTCCTTAATCGAGGATGTCGTCGAGAGCGCTCTTGATGCGATCGGTTACCGACTTCTTACCGGATGCGACGTCATCGCCCATCTCGTCGGCAAAGGCGCGAAGCAGCTCGCGCTGCTTATTGGAAAGGTTCGTGGGGACGAGCACGCGCAGCTGCACGATCAGACGGCCACGCGAGCCGCCACCGCCGATACGCGGCATGCCGTAATTGTTGACGCTCACGGTGTCACCGTACTGTGTGCCGGCGGGGACGCACACCTTGACGACCTCGTCGGGCATAATGCCCTCGACCTCGATCTCGCAGCCGAGCGCAGCCTGCGCAATCGAGATATCGCTCACCAAGTACAGATCATCGCCATTACGCTTAAAACGCTCGTGGTCGGCGACGCGCACGTTGACGATCAGGTCGCCCGACGGCTCGCCGCGAAGGCCGGCCTCGCCAAAACCACTCACGCGCAGCTGGCGACCGGTCGAAACACCGGCGGGAATATCGATGTCGATCTTTTCGTGCGAAGGCGTACGACCCTGACCGTCGCAGGTCTCGCAGGGATGATCGATGACCGTGCCCTCGCCGTGGCAGTCGGGGCAAGGCGAAGAGGACTGAACCTGGCCCAGGAACGAGCGCTGGACCGTCGTGACATAGCCCGTGCCGTGACAGCGGCTGCACTGCTTTTCCCGTGCGCCCTCGGCCCTACCGGTGCCGTTACAATCCTCGCAGGGGGCAAGGCGGTCATAGCTGATCGTCTTTTTGCACCCGAGCGCCGCCTCCTCAAGGGTAACCGAAAGGGAGATAGCCATGTCGCGGCCGCGACGACGCTCACGGCGATTTCGGGCGCCACCGCCGGCACCGCCGCCAAAGAACGACGAGAACAGGTCATCCATACCCATGCCGCCAAAGATATCGTTAATGTCGACGTAGCCCGAACCACCAGGGCCGTCGGCAGTGCCGTAACGGTCGTAGTTAGCACGCTTCTGCTCGTCGGATAGAACGGAATAAGCCTCGTTGAGCTCTTTGAACTTGGCCTCGGCCTCGGGGTCGTCCGAAACATCCGGATGTACGGTACGGGCCTTCTTTAGAAACGCACGCTTGATCGTCCGCGCGTCGGCATCCCTGTCGACGCCAAGCACCTCGTAGTAATCCCTATTTTCCGACACGACCGAATCCTTCCGACTTTCATTATTGTCACAGTGCGTCCTATACCCAAGCTGGGCCGGCCGCAAACAGAGGGGTTGATGTTATTGCATTGCGTAGGGCGAAAGCATGGCACGCTGCGAGCAGCTCGCAAACCAAACCGACACGAGCGCAAACATAAATCCGTTGGCAAAACCGTTGGCAAACTGCATCGCGCCGCGCTTCCACCACAGCAGGCTGCGGTGCAGCACGCCGTCCGAGACCACCATGAACAGGCCCATGGCAAACGGAATAAAGCACATCACGGCAAAGGCCGAGAACACGCCCGAGATGGCCGACAGCACCAAAAACGGCGCCACGATGCCCATCAGGTAAAAACCGGTACGGGCCTTGCCTTCCAGGCGCTCGGCCTCAACATGGGCGCGACCGACCAAATCGCCACCCGAGGCACCGTTGGTGCCGGCGTGACCCATGCCGCTAATGCGAATCTCGTCGCCGTCGTGCGTGCCGGCAGGAAACTCAATCGTCTGCTCGGAGGTCACACGGGTTCGCCCGCTGCCGCCGCAATCGGGACAGGGGTCGGCAACGACCTTACCGGAACCGCCGCACTCGGGGCAGACCGACTGGAACGTGCCGGCACCGAACAGGAAGGACAGGTCGACGTCGATGTGCCCGCGACCGCCGCAGCTCGGACAGGTATGTGCATGCTCGGACGAAACAGAACCCGAACCGCCACAGTGGCCACAGGTATCGAAGCGCGTATAGCGGACGGTCTTGCGGGCACCGCCCTTGGCCTCCTTGGCGTCGAGCTTAATATCGACGACCACGTTGGCGCCGTTCTCGGGATTATAGGCAGCCTGCCCGCGACGCGGCTGACCCCAGGCGCCACCAAAGGGAAAGCCGCCCTCAAAGGGATTACCATAGCCTGCGCTGCCGGCGTAGCCGCCGCCATAGGGCGAAGCCGTGGGAGCGCCGGCGAAGGGATTACCCGAACGCATGGCGTCATAGCGCGCACGTTTTTGCTCATCCGAAAGCACGGCGTAGGCCTCGGAAACCTCTTTAAACTTTTCCTCGGCATCCGGCTCTTTGTTGACGTCCGGATGGAGCTTGCGGGCCTTTTGCTGGAAGGCCTTTTGAATATCACGCGAGGTGGCGTCCTTGGAGACACCCAAAATCTCGTAGTAATCTTTTTCGTTCATCGTCGCCATGCGCGGCAACCTCCTGCTCACAGCAGCGTATATATTCCGGTAATTCTACCCGAGCGGCCTAAGCTAGATCCCAAAACAGCTCGAACAGAACATTTCCATCGAGCCAGCCCAGGTGTGTCGGCGCCAGACGAGCTCGAACATGGCCCGCGACGACATCTGCCGAAGTGAAGGGTCCCTCATGGACCCCGAGCGTCTCGGGCACCCAAGTGGCAAGACCCAATTCGAGCGCGCGATCGCAAGCAGCTGCCAGCTCGCCCGTTGGGATGACACGAACCGCGCGAACCAACAGGTCGGACGCGACACCGCGCGTCATGCGGCAAGCAAGCATCAGGTCTTCGGCCGCGGCCTCGCGCTGCGAGAGATATTCGGCCTCGAACGCCGTCGCGTCATCGTCACGTTGCACCAGACGCACGCGGTACGCATCGCCTCGAGAAGACACGCCGGGGAACAAACCAGCAAGACGGTCGAAATCCTCGGCGTCGAGCATGCCCGCGGCAGAACGACCCAGGCCCAGGTAGCCCCGTCCGGTCCAGTAGGCAATGTTATGGGCGCACTCATGGCCGTCGAGCGCGTAGCTCGCCACCTCATACGGGTGATAGCCGGCGGCACCCAGGAGCTCGCGTGCCACGTCCATGCATGCGGCCTGAAAATCCTCATCAGGCTCGAGCGACTCGTCACGGCACGCCATGCGATAAAGGGGCGTCCCCTCCTCGAGCGTGAGCGGGTAGACCGACACATGATGCGGAGCCGCCGCCAGCACGCCATCGAGCGTGCACTGCCAGCTTACGGCGGTCTGCCCGGGAAGGCCGCACATCAGGTCGCACGACACATCGAGCCCGGCGTCCTTAACCGTCGTGATGGCAGCGAGCGCCCGATCGGCATCGTGAATGCGACCGATGGCGGTAAGTTCGGCGTTATCGAGCGTTTGCACGCCCAGAGAGACGCGTGTGACACCAACCTTGGCAAGCGCAGCGGTAAGCTCGGCGGTCAGCGACTCAGGATTGGCTTCGCAGGTAAACTCAACGGGCTTGCACCACGCAGAGATACGCCGGGCGAGTTCTACCAGGCGCTCCCCCGCCAGCGACGGCGTGCCGCCGCCAACATAGACGGTACGGATCTGCGCAAGCGCACCGACGTCTCCAAAGGCATCAAGGCGCGCATACAACTGCTCAAAATAGGCATCGAGCGCAGCGCTCGGGTCGCATGGAGCAAAACTGCGCGAGTCAAAGTCGCAGTACCGGCACTTTTGGGCGCAAAACGGCACGTGCACGTACAGCGCGGTAACGGCCACCGTTAGGCCTCCAGCGGATGAGCGGGCACCGACTCGCCGGCGGCAAGTGCGGCCTCGCAGGCCACCACATCGCGCTCGATATCATCGACCAATGCCATGAACTCCTCGTATGTGGAGCAGCGCACCACTTGGGCGCGCCAGGCGGCAGCATGGGGCATGCCCTTTAGATACCAGCTCGCGTACGTGCGGGCACGCGACATGAGCGGCAACAGCTCGTGCGTGAGCGTCAGGTGCTAGCGAAGGGCATCCCGGCGCACGCATGAGGAGCGAGCCGGCGCCGGG
>CABUUG010000153.1 GCA_902494605.1 uncultured Collinsella sp. | reverse complement strand
GTGTGGTGGCGGACCTTGAAGGGTCGGCGGGCGCCATGCGCGGCATCGCGAGCTCGTTGGCCGCGGCCCGATTGCCGCTTGTGGCGATCGTAGCCTGCGATATGCCGTTTGTCTCGCCGGAACTCATCGGCGCGCTTGCCGATCATGTTGAGGCCGAGGTGCTCGATGTGTGCGTGCCGCGCGAGGAGCGGGGGATTGCGCCGCTTTGCGCCGTCTGGCGCCGTGATGCGTGTGCTCCGGTTGCCCAAGAGCTGCTCTCCTGCGACCGACAGCGCATTCGCTGCCTGATCAATCGCGTTCAGGCCGGTTATATGGATGAGCCGCAAATCGTTAAGGCCGCGGGCTCGACGCTCTGCTTCGAAAACGTCAATACACCCGAGGAGTTTGCGGCAGCCGAGCTGCTCGCCTAGACGATGGGAGATGCCATGCCTCACGATATTTGTCCCGACACGGGAGAGCCTTGCACTTGCGATGGGTCCGAGCCTTGTACTTGCGGCTGCGGTGGCTGTGGACATACTGCGGAAGAGGAAGCGGCCGCCGCGGCGTATCGTGAGGCACACCGCGAAGGCCCGTCCGGTGATGCCCTCGACCACGAGCGCAAGATTATCGTGTCGTTTGACAGCACTTTCGATGTGATGGAATGCGAACAGCTGTGTCTTGCCGCCGGCGTGCCCGGGCGCATCATGCCACTGCCCGGCTCCATCACCGCCGGCTGCGGGCTGTGCTGGGCCATGCCGTTCTCGGGCGATGCCCTCGCCGCCTTCCGCGCCGCCACCGAGGGCCACATAACCCCCGCCGACTACCATCAGCTCGTCCTCTAACCACCAACACCACCACAAAGGTGTCTGTCCCCAATGTGGTGGTTTGGAACATGTGGACGAAACAGCTTCGAAACACGCGATTTGTACGTCAGGCTCTCAAAAACGCATCTACCTGCATCGTAATCAAAACGAAACATCTGCTCGTCGGCTTATGCGAAACTTTGCTGCAACAGTGCGATATTATCCATACTCGATAAAGTTCGCGGCGCATGGGGTGCCGCGACCGACATTTTTCTTTTCCATCAATTGGAGGAAGCATGAGCTACACGCAGAAAGTTCTCGACGAGCTCAAGGCCCGCTATCCCGAGCAGCCTGAGTTCATCCAGGCCGCGACCGAGATCCTCGGCACCATCCAGCCGGCGCTCGACGCCCACCCCGAGTACGAGGAGGCCGCCCTGCTTGAGCGCCTCGTCGAGCCCGAGCGCATCGTTATGTTCCGTGTCCCCTGGGTCGACGACCAGGGCAAGGTTCAGGTCAACCGCGGTTATCGCGTCGAGTTTAACTCTGCCATTGGACCTTACAAGGGCGGCCTGCGCTTTAACCCGACGGTCACCCTGGGCATGCTCAAGTTCCTGGGCCTGGAGCAGATCCTCAAGAACAGCCTGACCACCCTTCCCATGGGCGGCGGCAAGGGCGGCTCCGACTTTGACCCCAAGGGCAAGTCCAACAACGAGATCATGCACTTCTGCCAGTCCTTCATGACCGAGCTCTATCGCCACATTGGCCCCAACACCGACGTCCCCGCCGGCGACCTGGGCGTTGGCGGCCGCGAGGTTGCCTACCTGTTCGGTCAGTACAAGCGCCTGACCAACGAGTGGACCGGCGTCCTTACCGGCAAGGGCCTTTCCTTTGGCGGCTCGCTCGCCCGTACCGAGGCCACCGGTTACGGTCTGGTTTACTTTGTGGACGAGTACCTCAAGAGCCGCGGCGACTCCTTCGAGGGCAAGAACGTCGTCGTTCACGGCTCCGGCAACGTCGCTATCTACGCCGTCCAGAAGGTCTCCCAGCTCGGCGGCAAGGTGCTCGCCTGCTCCGATACTCACGGCTGGGTCGAGGATCCCGACGGCATCGACTACACTGTGCTCGAGCACGTCTACAACAAGAAGCGCTCCGGCCACGACAAGGGCGTTACGCTCGCTATGTACGTTGACGAGAAGCCCAACGCCGTGTGGCACGAGGGCGACGGCCGTGGCGTGTGGCAGCTTCCCTGCGACATCGCGCTGCCCTGCGCTCGCGAGAACACGCTGCTGCTCGAGGACGCCCAGGCGCTCGTCGCCAACGGCTGCAAGGTGGTCGGCGAGGGCGCGAACATGCCCACGACCATCGAGGCCACGAACTACTTCCAGGAGAACGGCGTCGCCTTCATGCCCGGTAAGGCTGCTAACGCCGGCGGCGTGCTCGTGTCCGGCCTGGAGATGAGCCAGAACGCCGAGCACCTGTCCTGGACCTTCGAGGAGGTCGACGGCAAGCTCGAGCAGCTCATGCGCGGCATGTTCCACAACGTGGACGACACCGCCAAGGAGTATGGCCAGGAGGGCAACTTCGTCATGGGCGCCAACATTGCTGGCTTCCTGAAGGTCGCCGATGCCATGCTCGCCCAGGGCGTCTGCTAAATCTTCGCTCGACAGAGCATGTGATGAGGCTTCCAGCCATTCCGGCTGGGAGCCTTTTTCTATGGCGGTGAGGGTCGTGCGCCCTCGTTTGGTACACTTAGAGGTACTGGACAAGTGAAGAGATGGGGGAGAACGTGCTCAAGTTCGGTACCTACGTCCGTGTTGGAAACGCGGCCGAAGCCTATGAGCTCTTACAGAAGAACCGCAACAACAAGATTGTGGGCGGCGGCATCTGGATGCGCCTGGGTTCGCGTCGCGTGGCGACGGCGATTGACCTTTCGGCCTGCGGACTCGATCAGATCGAGGAGACCGAGACCGAGTTTCGCATCGGTGCCATGTGCACTCTGCGCCAGCTCGAGCGCCATACTGAGCTCAACGTGCTCGTCAACCATGTCTTTGAGTTCGCCGTTCACGATATCGTGGGCGTGCAGCTGCGCAACACCGCCACGGTGGGCGGCAGCATCTACGGCCGCTTTGGCTTCTCGGACGTGCTCTCGGCGTTCCTGGCGCTCGATTCGTATGTTGAGCTGACGGGTGCCGGCCGCGTGCCGCTCGCCGAGTTCGTCGACATGGGTTACGTGCGCGACGTGATCGAGCACATCGTGGTCGTTAAACACGACTACCGCGCGAGCTATGAGGCCGTGCGCAAGGCTGCGACCGACTTCCCCTCGCTCAACGTCACCGCCGCCTGGTGGGACAACAGCTGGCATGTCACCGTGGGCGCCCGCCCGCTGCGCGCGACCCTGCTGCAGGGCGAGGCATGCGGCCTTACTGCCGAGCAGCCTTCCGAGGACGAGCTTCGCGCCCTGGCCGCGTCCGTACGCGCACTGAGCTATGGCACCAACCTGTGGGGCTCGGCAGACTACCGCCGCCGCATCTCGGCCCCGTTGGCGATTCAGGCCGTGCGCCGCGCCGCCGGCATCGAGCTTTCGGCCGCGCTTGCCCGCGAGCTCGAGGGCGTGCAGATCCCCAAGTTTGCCACGGACGAGTATTCCTGCCGCCGCGTGCCCGGCGTCGATTCTAGCGAGGTGCGCTAATGGCTGCCAAACTCATCGATCTTTCCTTTACGCTCAACGGCCGTAAGGTCAAGGTCCAGATTGCCCCCGACACCATGCTCTTTGCGCTTTTGCGCGAGCAGGGTTGCGCGTCGGTGCGCTGTGCCTGCGAAACCACCAACTGCGGCCTGTGCACGGTGTGGCTCGACGGCGACCCGGTGCTGAGTTGCTCGGTTCCCGCGGCGCGCGTCGAGGGTCGTACCATCACCACGCTTGAGGGCCTTAAGGCCGAGTCTGAGGCACTGGCCCGTGCGATGGCTGCCGAAGGCGCCGAGCAGTGCGGTTTTTGCGCCCCCGGCCTCATTATGAACGTGCTGGCGCTTGCCCGCGCCGCCAAGGAGGACCCGAGCCTCGTCGCTACACGCGAGGAGCTCTCGCGCCAGCTCGCCGGCAACCTCTGCCGTTGCAGCGGCTACGAGAGCCAGCTGCGCGCCATCGTGCGCTTCCTCAACGAGTTCGGCGTGCAGGTGGGCTTTGAGATGCCCGAGCTGCCGGTCAACGACACCAGCTGCGACGGTGTCTCCTACAAGCAGATCACTCACAAGCAGCCCAAGAAGGACTCGAAGGCCCTGCTCGAGGGGCGTCCCGTCTACACGGGCGACTTGGT
>CABUUG010000152.1 GCA_902494605.1 uncultured Collinsella sp. | reverse complement strand
GTAGTGGTTGAGCAGGTCGTCTGCCGGCGGGGGAGGAGTCTGCGAGGACGAGCTTGCCTTTTTGCCCATGTAGAGCAGGTGGTAGCAGGCGCTGACGGTGCTCTGCGTGAGGTTCCAACCCAGGGCCTCCCACATGGCGGTCTGCGCGATGCAATAGAAGTAGATGTTGTCCTGGCCAATGAACTGGTAGATCTGTGCGTCATCCGAGCACCACCAGTCGCGCCAGTCGAGCGAGCTGTGCTGGTAGGTGGGCGCGGGGACCTGCGTGGAATCGGCGGCGGGCTCGCCCATGAGGGCGGCATCCTGGGCGGCGACGCCCTCGGTCACGCCGGCGGCCTTGGCATCGCGTGCGAGCACGGTGCGCGTATAGCTGATGGGAGCCCACAGGCTCTCGGGCCAGCACCAGCAGGTGACGTCGGAGACGCCATCGACCTCGGGCACCGGAACGCCCCAGTCGATGTTGCCGGTGATGCGGAAGGGTACGAGCGCCTTGCCGCTGCGGAAGCGCACGCCGCCGTTGGCGAGCACCGCGTGGGCATCGTCGCGCTCCTTCCAGCTGGGGAAGGTGACGGTAAAGCTGCTCTTGTTGCCCTCGGGCTCCAGCACGGTGTGCTCGGGAAGCTGGTCCTCGACGGCGTCGAAGGCCTCGCGGAACTTGTTCTGGATGTAGAGCTGGGCCGGCAGCAGCCACTCTTCCATGGTCTTGGAGACCACGGAGCGAACCTGCGGGTTCTGGGCGAGCTTGGCGGTATAGGTTTTCATAAAGTCGAGGTAGGCCGGCAGGTCGAAGTAGAGGTTGTCGACCGGGCGCAGCTCGGGCACCTCGCCGGTGAGCTGGCTTTTGGGCGCGATGAGCTCCTCGGGCTCAAACTGGTGACCCAGGTCGCACTCGTCGGCATAAGCCTTCTCGGACTTGCAGCCCTGGATGGGGCAGCGGCCGATCACCTGGCGGCCGTTGAGGAACGTGCCGGCCTTGGCGTCGTAGAACTGCAGCGTGGAGCGCTTGGAGATGGTGGCCTGTTCGTGCAGACGCTCGATAATCTCGGCGGTCACCTCGTTGTGAATCTGCGCAGCCGGCTCAAGGCCCGAGCCGCCGTAGATATCGCAGCTGATGTTGTAGTTGTTGAGGGTCGCGGCCTGGCGGGAGTGATTGGACTCGACATACTCGGCGATGGACTTGTCGTAGCCCTCGTTCTCCTTGAGCTTGCGGTAGCTCTCCATGATGGGCGAGCCATAGCAGTCGGTGCCCGAGGTGAAGATGACGTTCTCGCGGCCCAGACGGTCGCGCAGGAAGCGGGCGAAGAAGTCGGCCGGGACAAAGACGCCACCGACGTGGCCAAAGTGAAGGCCCTTGTTGCCGTAGGGCTCGCCGGCGGTAACGATGGCGCGGCGAGGCCAGCTGGGACGGTCGTTCATGGAGTATTTGGATGCCATGGGACTCCTTCGCATATGGTGAGAGCGCGGCCGGGCGCAAGGCCTGGCGACGCGGTGGTCAATTCGTGCATATCGTTCGACATTATCGCACATGCGGACGGGTACGTGGCAGGGGCGCTATCCTAAGATGCTATGAATGAGATTTCCAACATACATGCGTTTGAAGACGAGGAATTTCTGCACGCTTGCTTCGTGTGGGGGATGGTCGTAGTCGGCGTGTTTGCCGTGTGCCTGGTGCCGGTGTTTATGCTGCTGGGCGGGCCTGCAGACTTGGATGCGGCTGACGCGGGCGGCTGGATGGCTGTCGTGGGCTGGATAGTCGGCTTGGCTGCGGTTTCTGCGGCGTCATTTGCCGTGCACGAGCTGGTGCACGGTGTGTTTTTTAAGCTGCTGGCGCCTGCGGGCGCGCAGGTGACCTTTGGGGCGAATCGCGAGACGGCGATGATCTATGCCTGCGCCGAGGGCGTTGTGTATTCGCGCCGGCGGTACATGGCGGTTTGCCTGGCACCGACGGCTGTTGTGACGACAACGCTTGCCCTGGGGTTTGCGTTTTCGGGCTATCCGCTGCTGTGCTACCTGGCGACCGGCTTGCATTTGTCGGGCTGTGTGGGCGACTGGTATTACGTGCGGACCATTTTGCGCGACCGCCGCATTGTCGCCTGCGAGGACACGTCCTTCGGCGTGCGCTTTTTCGGGTGAGGAGATGTCGATGAAGCCGTTGTTGTTGCACGCCTGCTGTGCGCCGTGCTCGCTTGAGCCGGTCCGCCTGCTGCGCGAGGAAGGGTTTGAGCCCACAATCTGCTGGACAAACCCCAATATTCAGCCGCACGATGAATGGCAGCGGCGTTTGGACGAGCTGCGCCGGTGGTGTGCCGATGGCGACATCGAGCTTATCGAAGCGGGGGAGGACCGGGAGCGCTGGGAGGCCGGCGTGGCCCCGCTGGGCGCCGATCGAGCCCGTCGCTGTCGCGCATGCTATGCCCTGCGTCTGGCCGAGGCGTGCCGTGTGGCCCAGGAGCGCGGGTTTGAGTTTGTGGGCACGACGCTCGCCGTCTCGCCGTATCAGCTGTTCGACACCTGCAATGACGTGCTCGAGCGCTTGGCGGCGGCACATGGGCTCACCCCGGTGATTCGCGATTTTCGCCCGTATTACCCCGAGGCGACGCGTCGCTCGCGCGAGCTGGGTATGTATCGGCAGAATTACTGCGGCTGCCGATTCTCGGCCGTCGAGGCGGCCATGGACCGCGCTCGCATCCGCGACGAGCGCAAAGCGTCCAAAAAGTAGTTCTTTTGAGCTGGCAGCCTGCTAGGATGTAGAACGGACTTTGGCTATATAAGGAGTATCCGACGTGTCTATGCGTACCGATGATTTTGACTACAACCTTCCTGAGGAACTGATTGCCCAGGCTCCTGCCGAGCCGCGCGACTCCTGCCGCCTGCTGGTGGTGGATCGCAAGGGCTCCCAGGCGGGAACGCCGCTGGAGCACGGCGGTACCGTTGAGCACCGCATCTTCCGCGACATCATCGACTATATCGAGCCTGGCGATGTGCTCGTCATCAACAAGACGCGCGTGATGCCGGCCCGCCTGATCGGTCGCAAGGAGGGCTCGGGCGGCGTGGTCGAGACGCTGCTGCTCAAGCGCCGCGAAGATGTTGACCCGCTGGGCCACGTTTGGGAGTGCCTGGTCAAGCCGGGTAAGCGCCTGAAGCCCGGTGCTCAGATTGAGTATCGCGCCGGTGGCGCCCATGCGCCCGAGGGGGCTCCCGTGGTGCTGACGGCCGAGGTCATCGACTTTGTCACCGATAGCCGCGGCGGCCGCCTGGTGCGTTTTGAGCCGGCCGGTTGCAATGCCGCCGGCGAGCCGCGCACGCTCGACGAGGCCATCCATGCTGCCGGCCACGTGCCGCTGCCGCCCTACATTACCGATTACGAGGGCGATCCCGAGAAGTACCAGACCGTCTACGCCATGAAGGAGGAGCACTCGGCTGCAGCTCCCACGGCGGGTCTGCACTTTACTCCCGAGCTCATGGCCGCTATCGAGGCCAAGGGTGCGAAGTTTGCCGCCGTCGAGCTCGAGGTGGGCATCGATACCTTCCGCTTGGTGGAGGAGGACGACCCCACGCAGCACGTCATGCACACCGAGCGCTACCACGTGTCGCAGGAAGTTGTCGACGCCGTGCACAAGGCCAAGGCCGAGGGTCATCGTGTGATCGCCGTCGGCACCACCGCGGTGCGCTCGCTCGAGAGCGCGTTTGACGCGGACGCGCCGGTGTCCGATCCGGCTGTGACGGCGCGCTATTTTGAGGGCCGCGAGGACGGGGCCGACACGCTCGGCCGCGGCGACATCGTGGTGCGCGAGAACGCGACAACGCAGCTCTACCTCATGCCCGGCTCGACCTATCACGTGGTCGACGCGCTGATCACGAACTTCCACGTGCCGCGCTCCACGCTCATGATGCTCGTGAGCGCGCTTGCCACCCGCGACCAGATCATGGATGCCTACGCCGCCGCCATCGAGGAGCGCTACCGCTTCTTCAGCTTTGGCGACGCCATGCTCATTTGTTAGTTACGCGGTTCTACGAACCGCGTAACGGCTCGACGCTGCGCGGGTCGCGCCAAAACATCGGTGTTGCCGTGGTTCAACCTGCCAAAAAGGGACAGGTTTATTTTGGCAGGTT
>CABUUG010000151.1 GCA_902494605.1 uncultured Collinsella sp. | reverse complement strand
TTGCCCGATCCGGATTCGCCAACCAGGCCATAGACCTCGCCCGGCGCGGTCTCAAACGACAGATCGTCCACGGCGGTAAAGGCCTGACGCTTAAAACCTGAGCCCGGCATGGGATAGGCTTTAGTCAGATGTGAGACCCTAAGCAGGGCTTCGCTATCAACAGCCATGGCACTCCCCTTTCTCGACAAGCCAGCATTTAGACCGGTCGCACGCATTCACAGCAAACAGCGGAGGCTCCTGCGCGCGGCAACGCTCGTCCGCCCGGGCGCAACGAGGCGCAAAGCGGCATCCACAGGGTATTGCCGTAAGCGGCGGCACTGTGCCCGGAATATCCGCCAACGTGTCAACTCGCTCGCCTTCGAGCGGCGGAATGCTCGCGATGAGCCCCTGGGCATACGGGTGGCTCGGGCGCTCCATAAGGCCGCAGGCGTCGATCTCTTCTACGATTTGGCCCAGATACATGACGTGCACGCGCGAGCAGATGCTCGTGACGACACCCAAATCATGGCTGATAAAAAGCACCGCCATGCCCTCGGAACTGTTGAGGTCGCGCAGGAGATCCAAAATCTGTTTTTGAGTCGTCGTGTCGAGTGCCGTGGTGGGCTCGTCGGCGATAAGCAGGCGTGGGTGCCCGGCGAGCGCCATGGCAATCATCACGCGCTGGCGCATACCGCCGCTAAAATCGCCCGGATACATGTCGAAGCGAGCCGCGGCATCTCGAATTCCCACACGCTCCAACAGCGATAGAGCCTCGTTGCGGGCTTCGCGTCGGCTCACCTTACGGTGGGCCCTCACCGCCTCGATAACCTGCGCACCCACCGTCATGACGGGGTTGAGTGAGGACAACGGGTCCTGGAAGATCATGGCAATATCGCAGCCGCACACCTCGCGCATGCGCTTGAGCGGGCGCGCGAGCAGGTCCTCCCCGTCAAAGAGAATCTGACCGGTATAGGCCATCTTCTGTTCATGCTCCAATAGGCGCATGACACTCTGGGCAAACACCGACTTACCGCAGCCGGACTCGCCGACAACACCAACGATCTCGCCGGCATCGATATGTAGGTTGAGTTTGTTGACGGCTTCCAGCGCGTTGCCATCGCGGCCCACAAACGAGATGCACAGGTCGCGCACGTCCAAAAGATGCTGAGCCATGGGCTAGTCCTCCTTGGTCTTGGGGTCGAAGGCGTCGCGCAGGCCGTCGCCGGCAAGGTTCAGCGAAAGCACGCTCGCGATGATGGCCGCTGCCGGGAAGAAGATCATCCACGGGGCTTTGCGCATCACGTTCTTGCCCGCCTGCAGGATGTTTCCCCAGCTGGCGTCGGGCGCCTTGATACCCAGGCCCAGAAACGAGAGGGCGGCCTCAGAGAGCACGGCCTCGGCAAAGACGAAGGTCGCCTGCACCAGGAAGGGCGCCATAACGTTGGGCACGATATGCAGCCACACGATGCGCGCCATGCTGGGCGTATAGACGATGGAGAGCGCGATGATGACGTTCCACACGCTCGCCCCCATCATCGCCATGAGCGCGATGGCCAGCAGCACGCCCGGAATGGACATAAGGCCGTCACAGATGCGCATGAGAATATGATCGAGCCTCTCGTTGTAGCACGCATAGGCGCCGATCACCAAGCCGAGCACACTCGTCGCGAGCGTGACGGCAATGCCAACACCAAGCGACACGCGCGCGCCCGCGATGACGCGGGCAAGCAGGTCACGGCCAAAGTCATCGCAGCCAAAGGGATGCGCGGGCGAAGGTGCCGAAAGTCGCAACGCCATCTCCTGCGCATTGGGATTAACCGTCCACACCAGCGGACCGACGAGCGCGATCAGCGCAATCGCCAGGAAAATGCAGCCACCGACCACAAACCCCTTGTTGGCAAGAGCCTTCTTAACGTTTGCCATCATGCATCGCCCCATTTGCGAGCGCGCGGGTCAAAAGCGCCGTAGGCAAGGTCGACGGCCAGATTGATCACCGAATTCAACAAGGCGACGACCAGAAGCACGCCCTGAATCACCGGATAGTCGCGACGCTCGATAGAGCTCGTGACCAGCTGGCCCAAACCGGGGATGTTAAAAATGGCCTCAGTCACCACGGCGCCCGTAATCAGGGCGCCAAAAGAATAGCCGACCGAGGTGAGAATCGGCAGCGCTGCGTTGCGCAGGGCATGGGCCAGCACCACGCGAACCTCGGAGACGCCCTTGGCGCGCGCCGTCTTGACGCAGTCGAGCTGCATGGCCTCGATAACGCTCGAACGGGTCATGCGCATGAGCAGGGCCGCCTGCACGCATCCAAGCGATATGGCCGGCAACGCAAGATAGCGTAAATGGCTGAACCAGCCCTTCGATAGCGGCGCATAGCCGGCCACCGGGAACACACGCAACGTGACGGCAAACAGCCACATAAGCATGAGCGCCATCAAAAAGCCGGGTATCGCCACGCCCAAAAGAGCAACGACTCGCAAGACCGCGTCAGTGCGCGACCCATGTTTGAGGGCTGCGACGACGCCGCAGGGCAGCGCAATCAACAGCGCGATGAGCTGCGCCAGAAGCGCGAGCGATAGCGTGGGGCCAAAGTGCTCGGCGATCGCCTGCGTGACGGGCTGGCGCATAAAATACGAATCGCCCAGGTCACCGGTAAGCACGCCGCCCATCCACTCAACGTAGCGCTGCGGCAGCGGCTCGTTGAGTCCCAGACTATCGTTGACGCGCTCGATCTGGTCGGCCGAAGCCTCCATGCCGAGCATCGAAGAAGCCGGGTCACCCGGTGTGAGATAGATAATCAAAAACACGACGACCGAGATGATGAGCATCACCGGAACCATCGCGCCTATACGTTTGAGCGTGTACTTCAACATGCGAGGCGTCTATTTCCCCTCTGAACGTGGACAGGGCGTGGCGGCCACAGGGGACCAGATCCCTCAAGCCGCCACGCCATCTATTGCATTACTCCGGACGCTTGGCATTCCAAACGATGGCGCCGTCGAGCACCTCGACGTCCTCGACGTCTGCCTGGGTGCCCGTGATGGAAGCGTAGTGGCAAAGCGGCTCGATGACGGCGATCTCATAGAGGCGCTCCTGAGCCTCGGCCCACTTCTTGGCCGCGGCGTCGGTGTCCTTGGCGGTGCGGGTCTCGGCCACAAGCTTGAGCGCCTTCTCGTCGGACAGGCCATAGAAGGCCTTGGAGACCGAGAGGGACTGGGCCGGGATGGGCTTGTAGTTGGTGGAGGCCACAAAGAGGTCCCACTGCTCGGGCTTGCCGGAGCGGATGTCCATGAAGGTCGCGAACTCGTAGCTGTCGACCTCGGCGGTGAAGCCGGCCTTCTCGAGCTGCTCCTGCAGCGCGACGGTGGCATTGTACATATCCTTGTAGTCGGGGGTGGTCAGCAACTTGACCGTCTCACCGGCATAGGAGGTCTTGGCCAGAGCCTTCTTGGCGGCCTTGGCGTCGGCCTGGGTGAAGTACTTCTTGCCCGCGTCGGTCGCCCACTGAGTGCTCTCGGGGTTGCCAAGGTTGGGATCGATGTTGAAGAGCTCCTTCTCGCCATAGGCGGCAAGAGCGGCCGCCTCGCAGTCGATAGCCATGAGAGCGCACTTGCGGATCTCCTCGTCGGCGAAGATGCCCTCGTTCATGTTGAGGAAGGCGGTCAGAACGCCGGCGTTATGGGTGTAGAGCTTGACGTCGTCGTTGCCGTCGAAGTCGTGGTAGTTCTCGGTGGGGATCTCGCCAGCGATATCGTACTCGCCGGTCTCAAACCCGCTCACGCGCGTGGAGGCCTCGGTCACGAACTGATAGTAGATATCCTTGGTGGGCGCGGAGACCTTGCCGGTGTAGCCCGAAGCCTTGCCGTGGGCGGCGACATAATCCTCGTTGCGGGTGAGATGGATGTACTGGTCCTGCTTCCACTCCACCAACTTGTAGGCACCGGTACCCACGTACTCGGTCACGCCGGTATCGCCCGCGGCCTCGATGACCTCGGAGGGGAAGATACCCGGATACTGGGAGTGGTTGCCCAGGATGATCAGAAAGTCGATGGCGGGCTCGGTCAGCGTGCAGGTGACCTCGTGGTCGCCCGAGACGGCGAAGGTGGCGCCGGGCAGCAGGCTCGCGGCGCGGT
>CABUUG010000150.1 GCA_902494605.1 uncultured Collinsella sp. | reverse complement strand
GGACGGCTCGCAAAGAGCATAAACGCCATGAGCGCCAGGCCCGGCAGCAGCATCTGCGGCAGGCGTGCGGGCGTGACGAGCAGGCCGAGCAAGAAGAAGATCGTCATCTCGGCCATCTCGGTGAGGGTGTCAAAGAAGTGCGCCATCTCGACCTTGCCGGTGATGTCGCTCGCACCCAGCACAATGCCGGCCAGGTATACGGCCAAAAAGCCGTTGCCGCCCAGATAGCTTGGTAGCGCGTAGGCGACGATCGCCACGGCGAACAAGAAGATGGTCTGCGCGCCCTCGGCCGTTGCGTGTGCGCGTTCAATCAGACGGCCCGCCGCCCAGCCGATGGCAAGGCCCAGGCCCGCGCCCAGGATAATCTGCTTGGCCAGCAGTGCGGGAATGTTGATGTCGCCGCCGGCCGCGAGTGTGGCGAGCACGGCGGTGAGCATGTAGGCGACGGGGTCGTTGGAGCCCGATTCGACCTCGAGCAGCGAGTCGGTGCCGCCCTTCAGCGACAGGCTGTGCTCGCGCAGAACGCTAAAGACGCTGGCCGCGTCGGTGGATGCCACGACTGATCCCAGCAGCAGGCCGCCGATCCAGTCGAAGCCCAGCACGAAGTGGGCGAACACGCCGGTGATGCCTGCGGTGATGACGACGCCGAGCGTGCTCAGCAGCACCGCGGGCACGGCGACGGGCTTGGCGCGGTCGATGTTGGTGTTAAAGCCGCCGTAGAACATGATGAACAGCAGCGCCGTGCTGCAGACGGTTTCGGTGAGCGCGTAGTCGCTAAAGTCGATATGCGCCGGGCCGTTGACGCCCAACAGCATGCCGAGCGCGATAAAGATGAGCAGGGTGGGGAAGGGGAGTTTTTTGCCGACGGGTTTGATGGTCAGGCACAAAATGATGACGAGGCCGATAAAGAGAAGGATCTGGTTCATAGATGGTGTCCGCTCCTGGGTGGTTGGCGTGGCACGGTCAGTTGTCTGCGGTTATTTGTACCCAAAGATGGTGGGTTTATGGGGTTGGATTGCGGGCGTGCGCGATATCGTCATAGACGGCTGCCGTCTTTGCCTCTGCTCGGAAACCCTTTCCAGCTTTATTGCAACGGAGTACAATGGGTAACGTTTAAGTTCAACTTGAAGTTTTAGTTGCGGCACCGGGCTTCGGCCGCAATGCAAGGAGAGGCGTACCATGGCGATCTATGTGACATCTGACGCTCACGGGCACGTGCGTGCGCTTGACGAGGCCCTGTCTAAGATCTCGTTGACGTCCGACGACACACTGTACGTGCTGGGCGACATGATCGATCGCGGGCCCGATCCGGTCGGTGTTATTAAGCTCGTGCGCTCGCTGCCCAACGCCCGCGTGCTCAAGGGCAATCACGAGCAGATCATGCTCGATGCCATCATTGGCCAGGATCCGCTCGATGCCGAAACCTGGGATATCAACGGTGGCTGGACGACGCGCGAGCAGCTCAACGACATGGAATTTGAGGCATACGAGGAGCTCGTGCGATGGATGGCCGCGCTGCCGCTCTACGCGGTGGTCGAGACTGCCGAGCGGCCGTACCTGCTGGTGCACGCCGGCATTCAGACCGAGGCGGCGCGTGCGTTTTTGCTTGAGCATGGTGTCGATTGTGCCGATGGCGTCGGAGCGGTGGGTGCTGATCGCGAGCTGCTGCAGCAGATGCTCGCAGTGCAGTCGTCCGATGACCTGCTGTGGATTCGTCACGGCTATTGGGATGTGCCGACCGGGCTGCTTTCTGCCGAGGGCAAGGGTCCGGTCGTGGTGAGCGGTCACACGCCAACGGTGTCGCTCGGGCGTTATTGCGAGGTCGGTGGTCTTGCGGGGCTCGATGAGGAGTCGGGCCGCGGGCAGATCGTGCGCCTGGGCGGCGAGGATGCCGCCGGTGTGCCCGATCGCATCGACATCGACTGCGCTGCCGCCACCGGCTCCGAGTTCGGTCGCGTGGGCATCCTGCGCCTGGACGACGGGGCGGAGTTCTACGCGAACATCAACCCGGGCGAATAATCGGTGCAAGGGGTAGCTAATTTGGGACGGGGCTTTTTTGACTACTTTTGCCCTTCTGCCCGCTAATTGATTTCTCTGGGACGGGGATTAAATAATCATTTGGCTGCCCGCTGGCTAAGTGAGTAGACTTTTTTGGAAATGCCGAGCACCCAACATATTTGCCTCAATAAAACCGCAGGTCACAGACTTGTGCTCTGTTGGTGTGGTCGGAGATTCGGTAAAAGTCTACTCACTTAGTTTTGCGTGATGAATATTGTCCGCAACGAGACCCCAGACGGGGTGATTCCATCGCAAATTCCGGTGACCGGGCAGCTAATTAGGCGCCGTATGGGTTGCGGTCGCGTTCTATGCGCTGGCGGATGTGGGCGTACTCGATTATCAGTAGCACCAGGAGTAGGGCCATGATGGCTAGGTAGCTCACCACAGCGCCCATCAGACCCAGCAGCTTAATCAAGATCACCGGCAGCACCACGCTTACGGCGAAGCAGATCAGGTAGATCTTGGTGACGTCTCCAGCGTGGCGTAGCACCGTGATGATGGCGTAGATAAAGTCGATGGCCGCGGTGACGCCGCCGGCGACGACCATCAGCAACGCCAGCGTACGGTAGCGCTCAAAGCTGAGGCCGTACATAAAGCTCATGAGGGGAATACCGGGACCTGCCATAAATGCGGCGCACACGCCGGTGATGACCACGATCAGCGCCATAACGGCAACAATAATCAGGTCAAAGCGATGACGCTTGCGAGGATTAGCCCAAATGCTCGACAAGCGCAGAAGCTGCGGTTTATAGATAAATCCAATGCTCAGCAAAATAGCCTGCGCCGGAAAGAACAGGGCATTAAAGTACAGCTGATATTTGTATGCCAGCGTGCCTTCCATCACAAACTTGGGCATGCTCTCAATTAGGTTGAACAGGAACAGTGCACCAAAGAGCGGGGCGCACTGGACAAACAGGTGGCCGACCTCGCGCAGGCTCACGCGGCGCGATTTTTCGGTCTCGAGCAGGGCGAGCGGCGCGGTGACCAGCACGAGCGAGGCGATCGCGGTGACACCCATGGCCATGGCCGCGATGGGCATGCTGCGCGTGAGGAACAGCGCCACGCTGAAGACCGCGATGACGCCGACGGAGCGTAGCGTTTGGCTCATTCCAGCCAAGTAGAGTTTGTCGGCCTGCTGCAGGCGGCCTTCGTACACGTCGGCGACGCCATCGATGACCTTATACAGGTAGACGCCTAGGCCGATCGTCGCCATCTGCGCATCATAGCCGCGGGCGCTGCTGTACATGAGGCCGCAGCCTAGGGCGAGCGCTCCACAAAGCCAGCGGTTGAGCTGGTAGGAGGCAAAGGACGTCTTTTCGTCGATGTCTGAGACCTGGAAATTGCGCACGCCGTAGTTGCACGCGATCATGATGAGCGTGCCGGTGACAAAGGCGATGGAGAATTTGCCTGCTTCTTCGGCGCCCACGAGCTGCGTAGACACGATGGTGAGCAACGGAAACGCCAGGCCCCACACGGCGGTGCCGAGGGTGTTCCAAAGATAGTCGCGGCTGGTGGCGTGCTCCTCGTATTCCGCTTCCTGCATGGAGAAGCCGCCGCCGTAGACGGCGCCGAGCAGACGGTTCCACCAAGCGTTGACCATGCGACGGACGGGGCCGGGCTCCCGATCGCGTTCGCGCCGGCGACGTGTGGCTTGGCTGCTATCGGGTCCGCCGGCGTTGCGCTGGCTCAGCTCCTGGATGCGCGCGAGCTCTTCGGCCGTGTGGGAGGCGGGGAACAGGCCGTTCTCGATGCGGCCGCCCTGGGCCTTCGCGGCGCCGTCTTTCGATGCAGCGGGGTTGGAGATGCCGTTGCGGCGGGCGATGGCGCGGCGAATGCTATCGAGGGGCGTGATGCTCAAGGCGGAGTCCTTTCTATTGCTGCGCTTTAGTATAGACGCGACGGTGTTCGCTCGTGTTTTTGAACAGTTTGTTCGATAATTTCGGCGGCGCCATTCAGTAGTCGGCACTTTGGGAACGTCCCTAAGTGCCGGCATCCGGGGACACTCCTTGAATGTTGCCTGTTCAAGAACGTCCCCAACGACTAGTCGTTTAAGAACGTCCATTACAGT
>CABUUG010000149.1 GCA_902494605.1 uncultured Collinsella sp. | reverse complement strand
GCAGCCCCGACCCGCGGTCACGAGCGGGGGCTCCTATCTTTTTAGTGCCCTCGGATTGGGTCATAGTGTCTGTCGTTGCCAAGGCATCGGCGTTGCCTTGGCTGTCAATAGTCATTGTGGACGTTCTTAAACGACTACCCACGGCTATTGCGCGCATGGTTCGCATGACAGCCGTCTCTTTTATGTTTCCTTTAGCCGTCGCTGTCTAGGATGGGGGTTAGTCGATAGGAAGGGAGCACCGGGATGGACGACGCGAGCGAGCGCGCAATCGAAGAGGACATGCTCGATCAGTTCAACTACTTTGATGATGAGGACGAGGAGCTGATCGACCGTCGCGAGCCAGCGCCGCTTGATTCCTTTGATCTGGTCGATGAAGAGCCCGACGAGGACGAGGGCGAATCGGCGGAGCCCTCACAGCCTTCGCGCCTTAACTCGCTGCTTTCGAGAGCCCCCATGCACCACGGCGTTCGTGCCGGCGCGCTCCATATGAAAACTGACTGGCACCAGATCGTGACGGCAGGCGATGAGCTTGCCGTCGATGCGCCGCTCACCGATAAATCATCCATCATCTGCCGCACCGGCATGCTTATGCTGGCAAGCGGAACGGGTGCCTGGCGCGTGCGCGATACCATGAATCGTGTTGCCGCCGTACTCGGTGTCACCATCCACGTTGACTTAAGTCTTCTGTCGTTTGAGTGCACCTGCATCGAAGATGGTCACTGCTTTAATGAGGTCGTCAGCTTGCCCACAACGGGCGTCAATACCCATCGCATTTGGATGATGGAGAGTTTCCTCAAGGAAATCGAGACCTATGGTCGTCGCTTCACGGTGCACGAGTATCACGAGATGCTCAAGACCGTTGAGAGTTCAAAACCTGATTACGCGCCTTGGCAACAGGGCCTTGCGGCGGCCTGCGCCTGTGGCGCCTTCGTTTTTTTGCTCGGCGGCGGCCCTATCGAGATGGCCTGCGCGTTCGTGGGCGCGGGTGTCGGCAACTTTGCCCGCTCCCATATTCTCAAGCAAGGCCTTGGTCAGTTCAGCGCGCTGACGACCGGCGTTGCGCTCGCTTGCGTTTCGTATCTGCTGGCATTGCTCGGCCTTGGCCAGGTCATACCGGGGGCAATGTCGCACCAAGAAGGCTATATCGGCGCCATGCTCTTTGTGATTCCCGGCTTTCCACTCATTACGGCAGGCCTCGACATCGCTAAGCTCGACATGCGAAGCGGTATCGAGCGCCTTTCATATGCCGTATCGATTATTGTGATGGCGACCCTCGTAGGTTGGATGGTTGCCGAGTGTGTTGGCCTGGCGCCGGACGACTTTGCCCCACTGGGCCTTTCGCCGCTTGCCCTTACGCTCCTGCGCGTGGTGATGAGCTTCGTTGGCGTATTCGGCTTCTCGGTGATGTTCAACAGCCCGGTAAAGATGGCCGCGGCAGCTGGGTTGATCGGCGCCGTGTCCAATACCCTGCGTCTGACCCTTGTCGATGCGCCGACGATGATTCCCTTCCTGGGCCTCAGCACGGGAATGCCTCCCGAGGCAGCAGCGTTTATCGGCGCGCTGGTATCGGGGCTGCTCGCAAGCTTGGCTGAAGTCAAGCTCACCTACCCGCGCATCGCCCTCACGGTGCCTTCGATTGTCATTATGGTGCCGGGCTTGTATCTGTATCGCTCGATGTATTACATGTGCACCTTCGACACGGTCAATATGCTCGGCTGGTTTGTGCGCGCAGTGCTCATCGTAGCGTTTCTGCCCGTTGGACTGGGTGTGGCGCGTACGCTCACCGACCCTCGCTGGCGCCACACCAGCTAATTGGTACAAGGGGGACAGGTTACTTTGCACCAAATGAGTTGCGGTGAAATAGGGACTGAATTGCTGCTTAAAGGGTCAAAACAGTCCGTATTCCACCGCAACTTATGGGGTCGGGGGATTATCGGTGCCCTGCATCTTCATAAACTCAACGCTTACGAAGCGCATGCGTTTCGTGCTAGGCTGGTTCCACCACATAAGTAGTCGCAGACGCGCGTACCACGGGCGGGCGAGATGAAGTTCCAACAGCTCCATCTTGCCCGCCCGTTTTTGTTGCGTGGCGCCGCGGTACAACACAGAGAGGAATCTGCCCTTTATGCCTATCAACAAACGAGAGAGCCTGCTGTTCACCTTTATCATGTGCTTTTGCATGGTGCTCTGGATGAGCATCTACAACGTTGCCCTGCAGCACGGGGCCATCAACGGCGAGGTCGTTGCCACTGCGTGGCTCGGCTTCCCCGTTGCCTACATTTTTGCCATGTGCTGCGACTGGTTCGTCGCCAGCCCGCTCGCCAAGGGTTTCGCCTTTAAGTACTTGGTCACGCCGGGCAAGAGCTCGCCACTTGCCATGACGCTCGCCGTCAGCTCCTGCATGGTCGTTCCCATGGTCATCATCATGTCGCTGTACGGTGCCTGTGAGGGTCTGACGCACATGCCCGGCGGCATCCTTGCGAACCTGTATTCCGTGCCCGCGATCTGGATGATCAACATCCCGCATAATTTTGTGATGGCGCTGCCGTGGAACCTTTTGGTAGCCGGTCCGATTTCCCGCTTCGTCTTCCGTCGCGCCTTCCCTGTGGGGACGGTTTTCGAGGAGGAGCATGCCGAGCTCTTGGAGCAGGCTATGGCTCCTGAGTGCGAGTAGCTCGCTTAGGGATCTGCTGAGCGCGGGCGACTTGCTTGGTTGGAGCCCTAAGCGTGGATAGCTCTCTCGGCGACATCGCGGGCGTGAGCGGTGCGCATGACCGGAGGGCCCGTGCTGCTCCGTTGCCCGACGTGCTAGCGCGCAGAACAATCTGTTGGTGCATTCGGCGGCTGCTGAAGCGTTTCGGCAGCCGCTTTTTATACGGAGTTTAAATACAACAGTCTGTTGTATTACGTAGAGTGGTATATCTCTAGCGGGAAAAATGCGAGAGACGGAGCATTATGGCGTTGCTAGTAGGACTGGACGTAGGGTCGACGACGACCAAAGTTTACGCGATGCACGAGGATATGACCGAGGCGTGGTGGGGATATCGCCGCCACGGGGCGTGTCAGACAGCGAGCGTGCGCGCCATGCTCGGCGAGCTCGCCGAGCGCTTTCCCCATGAGTCACTGCGCGTTGCGGTGACCGGCTCGGGTGCGCGCGATATCGCGACCGCGCTGGGCGCCTCGTACGTTCAGGAGGTGGTCGCCAACGCGCTCGCGATCAGCAGGTTCTATCCGCAGACGCGCTGCGCCATCGAGCTGGGCGGCCAAGACGCCAAGATGATCTTCTTCCGCACCAACGATAAGGGAGACATCGAGGTTGCCGACATGCGCATGAACGGCTCGTGCGCAGGCGGTACCGGTGCATTTATCGACGAGATGGCAAAGCTCATGGGGGTCGGCACCGAATCGGGCGAGTTCGAGCAGCTCGCAAGCCGGGGAACGACCGTCCACGAGGTCTCGGGCCGCTGCGGCGTGTACGCAAAGACCGATATCCAGCCGCTGCTCAACGAGGGCATTCCTACCACCGACCTGGCGCTTTCGGCGCTTCACGCGGTCGCCCGCCAAACGATCGGCGGTCTGGCCCAGGGTATCGACATCGAGCCGCCGGTAATCTTCGAGGGCGGTACGCTCGCCTACAACCCCACACTGGTCCGCGTGTTCCGGGAGCAACTGAATCTATCGGACGATCAGGTTATCGTCCCGCGCGATCCGCAGATCATGGTCGCGCGCGGTGCCGCCCTGTCGCTGACCGACATGTTCGCATCGTCCCAACCGATCGACCTTCCCGACGCTTTTGTCCGGCTGGATAAGCTCGAGACGGTCGCGCCCGCAAGCGGGGAGGGACGTCTTGCCCAGCCCTTTTTTGCCACACCTGCCGAGCAGGCGGATTTTACGGCACGCCATGGCAAAGAGACGCCGGCAAAGGGTCCGGATGCGTATGCGCCCGGAGAGACGGTGCGTGTGGCGCTCGGTATCGATTCGGGGAGCACGACGACCAAGTTCGCCCTGGTCGATGAGGCGGGTGAGCTTGTCGATTCGTTCTACGCGTCTAATAACGGCAGACCGCTCGACGTCGCCCAACAGGGTCTTGTCAGCTTGAAGAACCGCTGGGAGACAGCGGGAGTCACGCTTGCG
>CABUUG010000148.1 GCA_902494605.1 uncultured Collinsella sp. | reverse complement strand
CTTTGCGCAGGCGGCCATGCAGGAGGATGCCGAAGCCGCATCCGATGATGCTGACGATGACCATGCCGTCGTCGATGCCGACACCGACGCCGACAAATAGTCTTTGTGGCGAAAGCCTCCGCGGGGAAACCTGCGGAGGCTTTTTCTTTTGAGCGATATGGGGCCGTCTGTTGATTGGGGACAGACTTAAATGGGCGTTTTCACGCATTTAAGTCTGTCCCCAATCAACATTGCTGCGGCACTTTGCTCGGCTAAAGCGTACAATAGCGCCTATGCGAAAGGGGAACAGATGATCAACGAAACTATGTATGCTCGCGGTGCGGAAAGCTCCATCATCCGTGAGATTTTTAGCTATGGCCTTGAGCGCAAGGCGCAGATCGGTGCGGAAAACGTATTCGATTTTTCGCTGGGCAATCCGAGCGTTCCGGCACCCGCTGCTGTGGCGGAGTCCATTAAGAAGGCCCTGGAGCTGCCGAGCGACCAGCTGCACGGCTACACGCCCGCACCGGGCCTGCCGCAATGTCGTGCCGCTGTGGCCGAATCGCTCAACCGCCGCTTTGGCACGAGCTATGAGGGCAAAGACGTCTTTATGACGGTGGGTGCCGCGGCTTCGCTCACCTGCGCGCTCAACGCCGTTACGAATCCGGGCGACGAGGTTATTGTTATCGCCCCGTACTTTCCGGAGTATCGCGTTTGGATTGAGAAGGCCGGCTGTACGTGTGTTGAGGCGCTCGCCGATGAAGATACGTTCCAGCTGAGCGTGGACAACGTGCTCAAGGCGATCAGCGATAAGACGGCGGCCGTCATCATTGACTCTCCCAACAATCCGACCGGTGCCGTATATACATGCGACACGCTGACGCGACTGGCCAATGTTCTGCGCGAGGCCAACGCTCAGCGCGATCCCGAGAATCCGATTATGCTCATCTCGGATGAGCCGTACCGCGAGATTGTGTACGGTGCCGAGGTGCCTTGGGTGCCCTCGATCTACGAGCACACCATCGTGTGCTACTCGTATTCCAAGTCGCTGTCGCTGCCGGGCGAGCGCGTGGGGTGGATCTTGGTTCCCAACACCAATCCGCAGGCTGCCCGTCTGATGCCGGCTGTTGCGGGTGCTGCCCGTACGCTAGGTTTTGTATGCGCACCGGCACTCTTCCAGCGCGTAATCATCGATTGCATCGATGAGCCGAGCGATGTCGAGGCCTATGCGCGCAACCGCACCGCGCTTACCGACGCACTAGCGGAGTACGGCTACACCTATGTTGAGCCGGATGGTGCATTCTACCTGTGGGTGAAGGCGCTGGAACCCGATGCGAATGCGTTTTGCGAGCGTGCAAAGAAGTATGAGTTGCTTGCGGTTCCCTCGGACAGCTTTGGTATGCCGGGTTGGTTCCGCCTGGGCTATTGCGTGAGTTACGAAACGATTATCAATTCGCTACCCGCTTGGAAACAGTTGGCGGACGAGTATCGTTAAAAGTAAAGCGCTCTGCCTACAATGTTTTACGTGAAACGGGGTTTGGTGTTAAGCCAGACCCCGTTGTCATGGACGTTGTGTCTTTGGGATGGAGTGGTTTTACGACTATCGAAGGCTATGCGTACAATGAATATAAGCGACGGCCGTGCCAGATAAGGAGACCTGATGCCCTACCTGCTTTCTTGTGACATTCATACCCATACGATATTCTCTGCGCATGCATATTCGACCATTGAGGAGAATGTGTACTGGGCGGCAGAGCGTGGCCTGCAGGTGCTCGGATCTGCCGACCATCTGAGCTCTATGGTTACGGCTTGCCCCAATGACCTGCGCAGTTACCAATTCTTTATCAACCAGGATATCTGGCCGCGCATTTGGAGCGGCGTGCTGGTGCTGCGTGGTGCCGAGGCCGATATCGTTTCGCTGGACGGCAGCTTGTTTGGCGAGGACACTCCTGTCACGCTCGATATTGCCGGTGATTCGTACAGCCGTCAGCATTCGCTGTTCGATTTGGTTACGCGAAATTTGGATTATTTGGTTGCGAGCGTGCATAATCCGCAGATTGCTGAAGGCGCGACGCTGGCCCAGACGACCGAGATGTATATCAATGCCCTGGAGTACCCCAAGGTGTTCATGCTGGGTCACACGGGACGTTCGGGCGTGCCGTTCGATATCGACGAGGTGCTGTTGGCAGCTAAGGCCAAGCACAAGATTATCGAGATCAACAACCATAGTCTTGAACACGGTGTCGACACTGAGCATTGGGCCGTATGCCGCAAGATCGCCGAGCGCTGCGCCGAGCTGGGCGTGGGCATTGGCGTGTCAACCGATGCCCACATTGGCATGGCCATTGGCAAGCTCGATCACGCGCGCAAGATGCTCGACGAGATTCACTTCCCGCTAGATTTGATCGTGACGCGCGACCGCGAGACGCTGCTGCGCGAGATGGCGGCGGCAGGCGTGTGCGACCTGCGCAAGAGGATGTAGCGAGGCTCAATGTGCAACAAGAAAGGGGCGGTTCAGACGGGCCGCCCCTTTCTTATACCAGTAGGTTTTTGGGATATGGTCAGAAATCTGCCAAGGCAGCTTAGCGGCGCTCGAGGACCGCGACGGTCTCGGTGTGGTCGGTATGGGGAAACATGTCGACCGGCGTGATCCTGAGCAGGCGGTAGCCGCCATCGAGGAGCTGATGCAAGTCTCGCTCTTGGGTGACGGGATTGCAGCTGATGTAGGTGATGCGGCGTGGCTTGAGCGCGCAAGCGGCTTCGAGGAACTCGGGTGTGGAGCCGGCGCGCGGCGGGTCGATGGAGAGAACGTCAACACGCTCATTGTTATCGGCGGCATTGAGGATATAGTCGGTGGCATCGTCAGCCATAAACCACGCGTTACGGGTAAGGCCGTTGAGCTCGGCGTTGCGACGTGCGTCGGCAATGCCAGCGGGGTTGCGCTCAACACCGAGCAACATAATGCCGACCCCTTTGTCCTGGGCGTCTTTTGCGGCGCACAGACCGATGGTTCCGCTGCCGCAGTAGGCATCCATGAGTACGTCGCCCTGCTGCAGGTCCATGCCGTCAATCGCGAGCTGATAGAGCAGCTCGGTCTGCTGCGGGTTGGTCTGGTAGAACGCGGTGGGGGAGATATCGAATTCGCAGCCGAGCAGCTGGTCGCGCATGCACTCGGCGCCATATACAATGCGGGTTTCCTCGCCGAGGATGGCGTTGCCGGGACGTCCGTTGATGTTTTGGGCGACGGTGACGATGTGCGGATTGAGTGCGGCGACAGCCTCAAAGAACTCCTGCGCATGCGGCAAGTCGCGCTGAGCGGTCACGAGCGTGACCATGACCTGGTCGGTACGCCAACCGCAGCGGACGACGGCATAGCGAAGCAAGCCAAGATGCTTGTCCTCATTAAAGGCGGGAATATGCAGCCGCTCAGCTTCGCGTGCGATGCCGTTGAGAATCTGACGGGCGCCCGGTGCCTCGACGGGGCATTCGGGTACGGCAACGATCTTGTGCGTGCCGCGCTCAAAGAAACCGCAACGGACGGCGCCCTCCTTACCGGGAGCAAAGGGAGTGGCAGCCTTATGACGAAAGCCACGCGGCGCAGGATATTTGCCCGGGTCGCCCAGGGTGACACCCATGCCACGAATAGGATCTACAGCAATGCCCTCACGCTCACAAAGCGAAGCAAAAAGCTCCTCCATAGCAGCCTGCTTGGCGGCGAGCTGCTTCTTATAAGGACGATTGAGCGCCGTACATCCACCGCAAGCTTTCATGATGGAACAAGGAGACTTGGGATCAACGGCCTTGCGCGCAGACGAAACCTGATCTTTATGCGAGCGCTTGGAGCGAGTCTGAGATGCCTTGACCTCGCTCCGACGAGAGTCAGAACGCTTGGTCTTAGCCCTGTTCTTGGTCGATTTGCTTTTTGCAGCTTTAGAAGACTTGGATTTCGTAGAAGATTTCTCCTCCTTCGACCCCTCAGCCGCCTCGATCAAAGCACGACGAGCCTTACGCTCCGCACGAGATTCTGCCATCAATAACTCCACTAATTCATGAATTAAAGCTGCAAGTATTGTACCGTGCCAAGCCAGCAGACGATATACAAGCGGTTTAATCGTGTCGGTGATAAGCCCAACGACGGTTGCCCGCCGCGGGGGGGGGGTGGGGGGGTGGGGTTTGGGGGGGTGGGGCGTTCAG
>CABUUG010000147.1 GCA_902494605.1 uncultured Collinsella sp. | reverse complement strand
TGCTGGGCGGTCTTCCCAACATGCACTACTTGGCGCCGGCCTGCATGGAGGAATATCTGTCCATGCTGAGCTGGTCGCTCGATCACCGCGAGCATCCCGTGGCGATTCGCGTGCCGGGCATTGGCTTGGTAAGCCGCCCCGACTTGGCACCTGCCGAGGACGCCGATTACGGCGCCGTTCGTTACAACGTGGTGCGTCAGGGTCGCGACGTGGCCGTGCTCGCGCTTGGCGATTTCTTTGAGCTGGGCGAGCGCGTGGCAAACCGCTTGGCTGCCGAGTACGGCATCGAGGCCACGCTCGTCAACCCGCGCTATGCAACTGAGCTCGACCGTGAGTTCCTCGACAGCCTTGCCGCCGAGCATCGCGTTGTCGTCACTCTCGAGGACGGCATCTTGGACGGTGGCTGGGGCGAGCGTGTCGCGTGCTACTTGGCCTGCACGCCCGTGCGCACGCGCACCTTCGGCATCGCCAAGGGCTTCCCCGACCGCTACGACCCCAACGAGTTGCTCGCTCAGAACGGCATGACGGTCGAGAGCATGGCCGCCGAAGCCGTAAGGCTACTGAACGAGTAAAAAACCTCCGCAAGGGAAGCACCCCTGCGGAGGTTTTTATTTTCGCGACGCGATTATCTCAATCTGTATCATCTAGGGTCCGAATTTCCGTCTTACTGTTACAGTTCTGGATTAGTCGTCCTAGTCCCAGTCCTTTGTCTCAATCTATATCAGATAGAGACCTTTTGGCCGTCCAGATGTTACAGATTGAGACATTCGAATTCCCCTGAAGTGAAAATCTCGATCTGTAACAGGTAGAACCCATTTCCTCGTCTAACTGTTACAGATTGAGACAAAGCAGCAAGGCATGCCGCCGCACCGACCATGCCGTCTGCAAAGCGCTATCTCAGCTGCAATAAGCGACGTTTACCCAGATAAAACCTGCCAAAATAAACCTGTCCCTTTTTGGTAGGTAGAATTACCCATAAGGTAAGTATGTTTCTGAGTTATTTCGTGTTGACCCATTTGAGCGCGATAGGGTATAACTCTACTCAACCGCTAGGGATTTTATTGAGAAAGGTGTTCTACCATGAGCAAGAACCTCTCCCAGCAGGTCGTTCTCGACCGCCGCGGCTTCGTCGCTGCCACCTTCGCAACCGTCGCCGGTCTCGGTCTTGCCGGCTGCTCCGACACCAGCGCCGAGGCCGACAAGGGCTCCGCCGCCGGCTCCTCCAAGAGCTCCGAGGATACCGAGGTTTCCGCCACGCTCGACGCTAAGGCATTCGACAAGCTCGTCGACAACGGCCCCAAGGCCGATGACGACGCCATCGCCGCCAGCACCTGGGCCACGGCCGTCAAGGACGCCGGCGTCTTTAAGATCGGTGGCGTTCAGACCTCCACGCTCTTCTCCCTCCTCAACGAGAAAGACGGTCAGACCCGTGGCTTTGACGCCGGCATCGCACAGCTCCTGTCCAACTACATTCTGGGCGAGAACAAGGTCGAGATCACCCAGGTGACCTCGGACACGCGCGAGTCCGTCCTGCAGAACGGCCAGGTCGACGCTGTCTTCGCCACCTACACCATCACTGACGAGCGCAAGAAGCTCGTCTCCTTTGCCGGTCCCTACTACTACACCCAGCAGGCTATCCTAGTGCTCGCCGACAACGACGACATCAAGAGCGTCGACGACCTGGCCGATAAGAACGTCGCCGTCCAGTCCGGCTCCAACGGCCCCGCCATTCTGGAGGAGTTCGCCCCCAAGGCCAGCCAGCAGGAGTTCAAGACCGACGAGGAGGCCCGCCAGGCACTCCAGCAGGGCCGTGTTGACGCCTACGTCATCGATAACAACATGCAGCAGAGCGCCCTGGTCCGCGAGCCCGGTAAGTACAAGATCGCCGGCAAGCCCTTCGGCAGCAAGGAGCCCTATGGCATTGGCCTGCCGCTCGATTCCGACGGCGTCGCCTTTGTCAACAACTTCCTTAAGAAGATCGAGGACGATGGCACCTGGACTGAGCTGTGGCAGATCTGCATCGGCGACCGTACGGGCGACACTAATGTTCCCGAGCTGCCCGAGATCGGCGCTTAGGCAGCGAGCCTGGTAACGGCCGCAACGAAACCATATGGAAACGCACGATGCGCTTTATTGCGGTAAACTGTTTCCTCACAGAGTTGTCGGGGCTTCCGTACACACGGGAGCCCCTTTCCTTATCGGCGGGAGGTCCGCATGAGTCTCTCCGAACTCTGGTCGCTCTATGGCCAGAACTATATCGACGCGCTGCTAGCAACCTGGGGCATGACGCTTGAGTCGTTTGCCATCGCCATGGTGCTGGCCGTCGCCGTCACCGTGATGCGCGTGTCGCCGCTCAAGCCGCTGCGCGTCTTTGGCGACCTGTATGTCCAGGTCTTCCGTAACATCCCCGGCATCGCACTGCTCATCATCGTCGTCTATGCGCTGCCGCCGCTCAAGGTCGTCCTGCCCTACCGCACCTGCGTTATCGTCGCCACGGTCCTTTTGGGCTCGGCCTTTGGCTCCGAGAACTTTATGAGCGGCATCAACACCGTCGGCGTCGGCCAGGTGGAAGCCGCCCGCTCGCTGGGGATGAGCTTCAGCCGTATCCTCGCCAAGATCGTGATTCCGCAGGCGCTGCGCTCGAGCGTGCTGCCCATGACCAACCTCTTTATCGCTGTCATGCTCACCACCGCGCTCGGCAGCCAGGTACCGTTGCAACCGCAAGAGCTCACCGGCGTGGTGAGCTACATCAACACGCGCTCGCTCGGCGGCGTCGCCGCGTTCTTTATCTCGGCGCTCGGCTACCTGGGCACGGCCTTTGTGGTGAGCCACATTGGCAACTACATTGATAAGAAGGTGAGGATCCTCCGATGAGCAAGCACTCCACCTCCGCGCTTACCATGCGCGATGCGCTCTACGAGGCTCCCGGCCCCAAGATGCGCGCCAAGATTCGCATCGGCACCGCCATCTCGCTTGTTGCCGTCGCCGCGCTCGTCGTCCTCGTGTTGCAGCGCTTTTATGTGACCGGCCAGCTTTCGGTCCACTATTGGTATTTCTTTACGCACCTCACTACCTGGAAGTTCTTGCTTTCCGGCTTTGAGGGCACCGTTAAAGTCGCACTCACCGCTGGCGCCATCGCGCTGGTGCTAGGCTTAGCCCTTATGCTCGGCCGCACCAGCGACATTAAGCCGCTGCAGCTGGTCTGCCGCGTGCTCACCGATTTCTTCCGCGGCGTGCCGAGCCTGCTGTTCATCTACTTCTTCTTTTTGGTGCTGCCCCAGTACAAGATCGCGCTGCCGTCGTTTTGGATGCTCACGCTTCCCGTCGCGCTCGCTGCCGCCGGCGTACTCGCCGAGATCTTCCGTGCCGGTGTCAACGCCGTGCCGCGCGGCCAGGTCGAAGCCGCCCAGGCACTCGGTCTCTCCAAAGCTAAAATCACCTTTAAAATCGTGTTGCCGCAGGCTATTCGGTTTATCATTCCGTCCTTGATTTCGCAGCTCGTGGTCGTAGTCAAAGACACCACCGTGGCCTACGTGGTGAGCTACCCCGACCTCATGCAAAACGCCCGCGTGCTCATTACCAACTACGACGCCCTCGTGTCGGTCTACCTGCTTATCGCGGTCATCTACATCCTCATCAACGTCGCGATCAACAAGGCCGCTGTCTATGTTTCGCACAAGACCGGCGCGACCATCATCCGCTAACGCTTTACCATTTCGAGTCATAAGGAGCCGAGCACCATGGCACAGAGCACCTCTTCCACCGGCAATCAGCCGCTGATCGAGCTCAGACACGTCGATAAGCACTATGGCGACCTACACGTCCTCAACGACATCAATCTCTCGGTCAACCGCGGCGAGGTCGTCGTTGTGATCGGTCCCTCGGGCTCGGGCAAGTCGACCATGTGCCGCGCCATCAACCGCCTGGAAACCATCGACTCGGGCGAGATCCTCATCGAGGGTGAGCCCCTGCCGCAGGAGGGCAAGGATCTTGCCCGCATGCGCGCCGAGCTGGGCATGGTGTTTCAGCAGTTCAACCTTTTCGCACATATGACCGTACTGCAGAACGTCATGCTGGGGCCGGTCGATGTGCTGGGCGTCTCCAAGGACGAGGCCCGCGAGCGCGCCATGGACCTGCTGAGCCGCGTGGGCGTTGCCGAGCAGGCCGACAAGGTGCCCGCACAGCTCTCGGGAGGCCAGCAACAGCGCGTAGCCATCGCCCGCTCGCTTGCCATGCAG
>CABUUG010000146.1 GCA_902494605.1 uncultured Collinsella sp. | reverse complement strand
TCGTAGCGCTCGGGCGCGCGGCTGGCGAGGTTGTTGAGCTTGGAGCGCTCACGGGCGGGGTCGAAGACGGCCTTGCCCATCTCGATTTTTGATTTGGCGACCTCGGTGGCAATGTCCATGCGCTCGACAAAGCTGTTGAGGAGCGTGGTGTCGATGCCATCGATGGCTTGGCGAATATCGGCAAGGTCCATGGAGGCCCCTTTCGCGTAAAGGCAGAGTTGACGGGCAACTCAGGTGAGTCGGGTTAGAGCTGGCCTGCGTCCTCGAGGAGGGCGTCCCAGATGGCGAGCGCCGCGGCTGCTTCGGCAACGGGGACGGCTCGGGGGACGATGCAGGGATCGTGACGACCGTGGACCGAGAGCTCGGCATTTTCCATGGCGTCCATGTCTACGGTCTGCTGCTCGCGGCCAATTGAGGGCGTCGGCTTTACGGCCATGCGCCACATGACGGGCGCGCCGGTCGAAATACCGCCAAGGATGCCGCCGGCGTTGTTGGACTCGACCGCAATCCCGCCGGTCTCGGCGTCGATGCGATACGGGTCGTTGTTCTCGCTGCCGCGCATGGCGGCCACGGCAAAGCCCATGCCAAACTCCACGCCCTTTACGGCGGGAATGCCAAACGCGATTTGCGCGATGCGGTTCTCGATGCCGTCGAACATGGGGTCACCGATGCCCGCGGGAAGCCCGTAAATGCCGCACTCCACGATGCCGCCGATGCTGTCGAGCTCGTCGCGCGCGGCAAGAATCTCCTCGCGCATGCGGCCGGCTGCGGCGGCGTCAATGCACGGCAGATCGTTCGTAAGGATTGCCTTGCGGTCGGCCTCGCGATAGACCATATCGTCCATCGGCAGGTCGGAGATGCCGCCGATCTGCGCGACGTGCGCCATGACCTTGATACCGCGGGCCTCGAGTGCCTGCAGCGCAATGCCGCCGGCGATGCATAAGGGGGCCGTTAGGCGGCCGGAAAAATGCCCGCCACCAGCGACATCGTGCATGTTGTGATACTTCACGCGCGCAGGGAAGTCCGCATGTCCGGGACGGGGCTTGCGGCGCAGCTCGGAGTAATCATTGGAGCGCGTGTTGGTGTTCTCGATAATCGCGGCGATGGGCGCGCCGGTGGTATGTCCATCGATCACACCGGCGATGATATGCGCGGCGTCGGCCTCGCGGCGTTTGGTTGCGGTCTCGTCGCGGCCGGGGGCGCGACGGTCGAGGAAGGCCTGCAGCTTCCCCTGGTCCACGGCGATGCCCGCCGGGATGCCATCGAGCGAGCAGCCGATAGCGGGGGAGTGCGATTGGCCGAAGATGCTTAAGTGCAAGACGTTGCCAAAGGTCGAGGACATGCTATTCCTCCTCGAGTGTGACCTTGCCGCCCAGCAGGCGGTAGTGGTCGAAAAAATCGGGATAGGACTTGTTGACGGCCTCGGCGCCGTGGATCACGACCTCGCCGGTGGCACGGCTCGCGGCGATGGCGGCCATCATGGCGATGCGGTGGTCGTTGTGCGAATCGACCTCGCCGCCGGTAAAGGCATCGACGCCCTTGATGATGAGGTCGTCGCCGGCAATACGCACCTGCGCGCCCAGCGCGGTGAGCTCGCGGGTGGTGGTGGCCAGGCGGTCGGATTCCTTGATGCGCAGGCGGGCGCAATCGCGGATAAAGGTGCGGCCCTGTGCCAGCGAGGCCACGGCCGAGATAACGGGCACCAGGTCGGGAATGTCGTGGGCGCTCATCTCAAAGCCGGCGAGCTTGTCGGACTGCACGGTGGCGGCGTTCGTGGAGCGCACGATGCGGGCGCCAAAGCGCGAAAGCGCGGCAAGCACGTTGCGGTCGCCCTGTGCGGAGCTCAGGGACACGCCCTCGACGGTGATGGGGTCGGTGCCGATAGCGCCGGCACACAGCCAAAAGGCAGCGTTGGACCAGTCGCCCTCGACGGCCACGCTGCCGGGCGTGCGGTACGAGCCGCTGCTCACGCGGAAGTTCGTGACCTCGGGCTGGCCGTCCTTGGCCGGAATGCGCTCGACGTTGACCTCAACGCCAAAGGCCTTCATGGCCTGGATCGTTAGGTTGATGTAGGGGCGGCTCTCAATGAGGCCAGTCACCTGCATACAGGAGGGCTGGGCGAGCAACGGGGCTGCCAGCAGCAGGCCCGAGATGTACTGCGAGCTTACGTTGCCCGGCAGCACAAAGGTGCCCGGGCGCATGCGTCCGCTTGTCTTGAGCGGAAAACCGCCCAGACCCTGTAGGTCGCAGCCGGCGGCAATGATCTCGTCCGAGAGCGGGGACAGCGGGCGTGCGCCTAGGCGGCCCTGTCCCACAAAGGTTGCCTCTGCGCCCAGCGCGCAGGCGACGGGCAGCATAAAGCGGAGCGTGGAGCCGCTCTCGCCGCAGTCGAGCGTGCCGCCGGCAAGGGCCTTGAGCAGGCCGAACTCAATGCTCTTCATGGTGGGGTGGACCTGGAAGCCGTCCTCGACGGTCTCGATGCGGGCGCCGAGCGCCGTGAGGCAGCGGACCGTGGCCTCAATATCGGCGCAGGTGGTGTTGCAGGTCACATGCGTCTCTCCGTTGGCAAGGGCAGCGCAGATGATGAGACGGTGCGCCATCGACTTGGACGCGATGGCGGGAACGGTGCCCTTAAGCGGGGACGGGGTGATGCGGGCTAGCATGCGGATGCGTCTCCCTTCTGGCCGAGGCCCTCGGCAATGAGTTCGTGGAAAGTGGAAAGCGGCGTGCGGTCGATGCTGCAGCGGCCAATGCCGTGCGGAATCACCAGGTCGATGGTGTCGCCCGCGCGCTTCTTGTCGTGGAGCGCCTCGGCAAAGACGGCATCGGCATTGAGGTCGCAGCGGGTCTTGAGGCCGTGGCGGGCGCAGAGCTCCTCAATACGGCCGGGCAGTGCAGCATCGCAAACGCCGTGCAGGGCCGCGGCGCGCGTGATGATGCCCATGCCGATCGACACGCAGTTGCCGTGTCCGAGCTCAAAGTGCTCGCAGGCCTCGACGGCGTGTCCGGCGCTGTGTCCAAAGTTGAGCAGCTTGCGCTGGTTGGTTTCGTGCTCGTCGGCGACGACCACGGCGCGCTTGATGTCGATGTTGCGGGCGATGATGAGTGCTACGCGGGCCACATCGCGGTTGAGCAGCTCCAGCGTGAGCGGGGTCTTCTCCAGCTCGGCGAAAAGCTCCGGGTCGGCGATCACGGCGTGCTTGACGACCTCGCCGCAGCCGTCGGCGAACTGCTCGGGCGTGAGGGTGGCCAGGCACCCCACGTCGGCGATAACCACGCTCGGCTGCCAAAAGGCGCCGGCCAAGTTCTTGCCGGCAGCCAGGTCGATGGCGGTCTTGCCGCCCACCGACGAATCCACCATGGCGAGCAGGCTCGTCGGGATCTGCACAAACTTGCAGCCGCGCATGTAGGTCGCGGCCACAAAGCCCGCCACATCGCCCACGACGCCGCCCCCGAGTGCCACGATCACGTCGGAGCGCGAAAGCTCGTGCTCGGCCACAAACTCCAAAATGGCAACATAGGTTTCGGCGCGCTTATGGGCCTCGCCGGCCTCGAAGGTGCAGATGCTCACTTCGTAGCCTGACGCCTCCAGGCTCTGCTTAACGGGCATCTGGTAGAGCGGGCCCACGTTGGTGTCCGTCACGATGACGGCCTTGGTGCCGCCGGCAGTGGCGCGCACGAGCGGTCCCGCCTGCTCCAGCAAAAACGTGCCAACATGCACCTGGTAGGGGCGTGCAGTGTCGATATCGATGGTAATCGCCATAAGCTTCGGTCCTTTCGACCTGGCGTGATAGGTGGTCTAGTGGGAGGCCTCGTCGTCGAGCGCGCGCTTAATGCGGTCGCCCTCGGCAAGGAGATTCTCCAGATAGCGCTGGTCGCGGTTCTTGAGCGCACGGCTGTAGGCGCCAAGCGACTCGATTAGATGGTCGATCTCGAAGGCGAGCGCGTCGGCGTCGTCGATCATGAGCTCGGACCACATTTGCGGGTTGAGGTGCGCCACGCGGGTGAGATCGCGGTAGCTACCGGCCGAAAAGCCGTGGTGGACCTGGGCAGTGGGGCTCTTTACGTAGGCGTTGGACACCACGTGCGCAAGCTGGCTCGTGAAGGCGATGACGCGGTCGTGCTCGGCGGCGCTGGTCACGGTGAACTTGCCAAAGCCCAAGGGGCGCACCATCTCGCGCACCTGGCCCAAAAGCTCCAGTTTGAGCGCATCGTCCACCGCGGGCGGCACGAGCACGAGTGGCGCGCCCTGGTACAGGTCG
>CABUUG010000145.1 GCA_902494605.1 uncultured Collinsella sp. | reverse complement strand
GATCCGCGGTCTTTCATGCAGCAGGGGCTCTCAATGTTTTTATGTCCTGCTCATATCGTCTGTGCCGGCACTTGGGGACACTCCTGGGAATCATTTCCTCGTTCACCGATTTGTGTCTTGAAAAATGTATATAACGACTATAACGTAGTACGAAACATATTGGAAACAATACCGAGGAGGCTGCGTTGAAGAAGAGCAATCTGGGCTATGTGCTGGTGCTGATCGCCGCGCTTATGTGGGGCAGCATCGGAATCTTTGTAAACGGCATCTCGGCCATGGGCGTTTCGTCCCAGAGCATGGCTGCCTTTCGCTTGTTGGTCGGAGCGCTTATCTTGGCGCCGGTCCTGATGTTTATGGGCTGCCGTCCGGGTGAGGGGTCTACCGTGGCTCAGGGTCCGCTGGCCCTGTTCAAGGCAAGCCCTAAAGAGCTTGTTCCCTGTGCGCTTGTCGGCATCGTCGGTTTGGCCGCCGCCAACACCTGTTATTACGAGTGCATGGGCGAGGTGGGCATGTCCACGGCCTCGGTGCTGCTCTACACCTCGCCGGTGTTTGGCGTCATGCTCGGCCGCGTGCTTTATCGCGAGGACGTGACCCCCAACAAGCTCGTTGCCATTGTCTTTAACATCGTAGGCTGCGTGCTTGCAGTGACCAATGGCGACCTTTCCGGTTTTCATTTTTCGGTTTGGGGCGTCACGTCGGGCGTGATTGCAGGCCTTTGTGGTGCGTCGCTCGCGGTGTTTAGCCGAATAGCAACCAAGACGGTCCACCCGCTGGCTGTCACGTTTTGGGGCTTTGTTTTTGGCGGTGCGGTTATGGCAGCTATCGCGGCTCCGTGGCCGGATGTCGCCGCGGCAATGTCGCCACAGCTGCTGCTGCTGTTCCTTGGCTTTGGACTCATCCCCACAGCCGTTGCTTACATCTTATATATGCAGGGTCTGTCCATGGGGCTCGAGACATCGAAAGTTCCCGTCGTAATGTCTTTCGAGACGGTCGTCACCGTACTGGTGGGCATTGGTGTCTACGCCGAGCCCGCCGGCGCGATTAAAGTCCTGGGCATCGTGTTGGTGCTCGCGTCCATCCTGATTATGAACACCGACTTCTCCAAGCTGCGCAACAGTGTGTTTGTCGGTCATGTCATTGAGAGCATGACCTTTAAGCCCAACGCGTGGTGGACCGAAAAATCTCAGGACATGGATCTGTTTAAGGAACGCACCGGCATTGCGCTGGAACCCACCGTACAGGAAAGCCCCTGGTACTTCGTGCGATAGGGGATTGCGCGCAGGGTCTGACCTGGGGTTATCCAGCTAGCGCCGGCCTACCCAGTCCAACGTTTCGAGTACGTTAAACCCGTCAACGGTCGATTTTCACCCGCGAACGGTCTTTATACTAATTAGCAATATAAGCAACGTATAAGACGTTATAATGACCATAACGAAAAGGAGGAGGCAAGATGAATCAGATCATTCTCGCATCTCATGGCGGCCTGGCCGCAGGCGCCAAAGACACGCTCGAGATGGTTCTCGGCGACGTGTCGAACGTCCACGTCGTGTCGCTTGCTCGTGACGACAAGGAGCCCATCACCAATAAGGTTGAGGCTATGATCGCCACGTTCAACGCGGGCGACACCGTCTATGTGCTGACCGATATGCTCGGCAGCTCGGTCAACAACAGCATGGTCGAGCTTTCCAAGAACGGCACGAAGTTCACGGTTGTCAGCGGTTTCAACATCCCGTTGGCGCTCACGCTTGCTATGAGCCCCGCCCCCGTCAAGGGCGCCGAGCTCGCGGTCCTCATCAATGAGGCCCGCACCGGTCTGACCAACCCCAACGCACCGGTCGAGGTCGCCGCGGCTCCCGCCAAGAAGGCCAAGGCGCCCCGTCACAGCTCCGGTCCCGCCAAGATCGTCCTCGCACGTCTTGACTACCGTCTGCTGCACGGCCAGGTCGTCTTTACCTGGACCACCAAGGTTCAGGCCGAGCGCATCATCGTCGTCGACAACGCTGCCGCCAACGATGACATCAAGAAGGGCGCTCTTAAGCTGGCCAAGCCCCAGGGCGTGCGCCTGAACGTCTTCACCGTCGAGCGTGCCCTCGCCAAGATGGATAAGCTCAACACCCTCGGCGAGCGCGTCATGTTCGTCTTTGGCAACACGGCCGAGATGCTGCAGTTCTGCCAGGGCTACAAGCTCGATGCCATCAACCTGGGCGCCACCGCCAACCACGACGGTGCCGATCAGGTCGGCGGCAAGGACAGCTCCGTCTTCCTCGACGCCACCCAGAAGGCCGACGTCAACCAGCTGCTCGACATGGGCATCAAGCTCTATGTCCAGCAGACCCCTACGTATCAGAGCGTCGACATCGACGCCAAGCTGTAATCAACCAGGCTTTTGCCTGACTGAAAGGAGAAGGGTATGAATACGTTCATCAGTGCGGTGCTCGTCGGCCTCGTCGGCGTGTTCTGCATGTGGGACTCCCGCCTGCTCGGTCGTCTTAACTTCGAGCAGCCCCTCGTTGGCGCTACACTCGTCGGTCTGCTGCTGGGCGATGTGCCCACCGGCCTTGCCGTCGGTGCCGCCGTCGAGCTCGTGTCCATGGGCCTGGTGCAGGTCGGCGCCGCCGTTCCGCCCGATATGGTCCTGGGCGGCATCGTGGCCGCTGCCTTTGCGTGCCTGACCGATGCTTCCGCCGAGACCGCCATGACGATCGCCATCCCGGTCGCCGTCCTGGGTCAGCTCCTCGGCATCGTGTTCCGTTCCATCATCGCCGCCCTCACCCATGTGGCAGATAGCGCGATCGATAACGGAAAGTTCAAGACCGCCTACCGTATGCACATCTGCGCCGGCTCCGGTCTGTACGCCGTCATGTACTTCCTGCCGATCTTCCTCGCCGTCTTTGTTGGCACCGACCTGGTTCAGGCCATCGTCAACATGGTTCCCGAGTGGCTGTCCACTGGTCTTAACGTTTCGACCAAGATCATGACCGCCTACGGCTTGGCCCTGCTGCTCACCATGATGATCAAGAAGGGTATGACTCCGTTCCTGTTCATCGGTTTCCTGCTCGCCGCTTACCTCAACCTGTCCGTCATCGCGGTCGCTCTGATCGGTGTGTGCCTGGCTGTCGTCTTCATGGGCTTCAAGTTCAACGGTTCCCATGCAGCCGCCGGTGTCGATTCCGACTACGATCCGCTCGAAGACGACGAAGACTAAGGAGGAACACACTATGGCAACCGCAACCAAGGACGTGTCCCTGAACAAGAAGGTCAGCCAGTTCTTCTGGCGCTCCTGGGCCATCCAGGCCTCTTGGAACTACGAGCGTCAGATGAACATGGGCTTCCTCTACGGCATGGTTCCCACGCTCGACCGCCTCTATCCGGACGAGTCCGACCCCAAGCAGCTCGCTGCTAAGAAAGAGGCTTACCACCGTCACATGGCGTTCTACAACTGCACCCCGCAGACGAGCGCCTTTATCCTGGGCCTCACCGCCTCCATGGAGGAGGAGTACGCCAAGGATCCCGAGAACTTCGATCCCGATTCGATCAACGCGGTCAAGACCTCCCTCATGGGTCCGCTTTCCGGCATCGGTGACTCCTTCTTCCAGGGTACCATCCGCGTTATCGCTTTTGGCCTGGGCGTTCAGCTGGCTCAGCAGGGCTCCATCATGGGCCCGATCCTGGCCATGCTCATCTCCATCGTCCCCTCTGTGCTGATCACTTGGTTCGCAGCCAAGATGGGCTATCAGGGCGGCCACGAGTACCTGAGCAAGCTTCAGGGCGGCGACCTCATGGAGAAGCTCATGTATGTCTGCGGCATCGTGGGCCTTATGTCCGTGGGCGGCATGATCGCTACGCTGATCGGCGCCACCACCCCGCTGCAGTTCGCTGAGGGCACCGTCGTGATCCAGGACATCCTGGACGGCATGATGCCCCAGATGATCTCCCTCGGCCTCACCGGCCTTATGTACTGGCTCATCAAGAAGAACGTCAACACCGGTTGGCTTCTCGTGATCGCCATTGTGGGCGGCATCGCCCTCTCCGCGGCCGGCATCCTGGCCTAGTCGCGACCAAGCGTCTAACCGCTTTCCCCCGGGGGCCTGCCTGACATCCCATACCCCAGGCAGGCTCCCATCCCTATACGTGACAATAGGACAGTCCCTTTGTCGCATCCTCAACGGGCCGGCGATTCGGTCCAAATCACGGTAACCCTGCGTGCGCCCGGCAAAGTGGCGCCGCAAAAATCGAAAGGAATGTGTCAGATGTACGAGATCGACCTTAACCTCCCTAAGCAGATCGTCGCTGACG
>CABUUG010000144.1 GCA_902494605.1 uncultured Collinsella sp. | reverse complement strand
CGATTGTGTTGCGTCCACGCGTTAATCCCGCAAAGTACTCTGGTCTTGCCGCCGTCAGCGGCCTAGCGGTGCTCGAGGCGCTCGAAAAGCAGGGTCTTGCTAACGAGATCGGCCTCAAATGGCCCAACGACCTCGTCGCACGAGGACATAAGCTTGGCGGCATCTTAGTCGAGGCGGCTCGTGACAACGAGGGCGGGCCCTTCGCCGTCTGCGGCATTGGCGTCAACGTAAACTACACGCCCCAGGAGGTGCCCGATGGCGGCCTGGCGGCAATTGGCCTCTCGGACCTTAACGAAAACGTTCCTACCGTCGACATGCTCCTTGATGAGGTCTATCACGCCGTTATAGACGCCGTAGATGCCTGGGCAGAACGCCTCAACTCCATGGAAGAAAACACCGGACCGCTCGCGCCCGTCCACGGCGAATATGTCGCTCACCTCAATTGGATTGGAGAGCACGTTATCGCCCGCTCCCCCGCTGGAGACGAGCTGGCGCGAGGCATCTTTAAAACGGTCGATGGCTTTGGTCGCGCGTGCATCGAAACGAAAGACGGCTTGCGTTTCTTCCATTTTGAGGAGGCGTCTTTGCGCCACTTAAGCGATTAGGGCGCCGCAGCCATCGGCTCGGCAGCATTACCCGGCAGTCCAAACCATCATTCAAAACAAAAGAGCCCCGCTACCAAAATGGCAGCGGGGCTCTATAAGCTATGAGCGATATCGCTTAGAGCTTGATGTCGATGTCGACGCCAGCGGGGAGGTCGAGACGCATGAGCGAATCAACGGTGCCCGAGGTGGGGTCGAGGATGTCGATGAGGCGCTTGTGAGTGCGCATCTCGAACTGCTCACGGGAGTCCTTGTTCACGTGCGGCGAGCGGATAACCGTGTACAGGTTGCGCTCAGTGGGCAGGGGGACAGGACCGGAAACGCGAGCGCCGGTCTTCTGAGCGGTCTCGACGATGAGCTTCGCGGACTGATCGACGACCTCGTGATCATAGCCCTTGAGGCGAATGCGGATCTTCTGGGTAGCCAACTTAAACCTCCAAAGAGTGCGAGAGATGTTCTCGCGGATTACGTAACAGGGAGCTCGAACTTAGGCGTTCTTGCTCATGACCTCGTCCACGATGGACTTGGGCGCGGGCTCATAAGAGTCGAACTGCATCGTGTAGGATGCACGGCCCTGGGTCTGGGAGCGAAGGTCGGTAGCGTAACCGAACATCTCGCCCAGCGGCACCTTGGCACGGATGAGCTTGCTGTTCTTGCGATCCTCCATGCCCTCGATCTTGCCGCGGCGACCGGAGAGGTTGCCCATAACGTCGCCCATGTACTGCTCGGGGGTCTCGACCTCGACAGCCATGATCGGCTCGAGCAGCTGCGGATCGGACTTCTTGAGGGCGTCCTTGATAGCCATGGAACCGGCGATCTTGAAGGCGGCCTCGGAGGAGTCGACCTCGTGGTAAGAACCGTCGAACAGGGTGACCTTAACGTCGAGGACCGGGAAGCCGGCGATAACACCGGTGTTCAGGGCCTCCTGGATGCCCTTGTCGATGGACGGGATGTACTCCTTGGGCACGACGCCGCCGACGATAGCGTTGACGAACTCGTAGCCGAAGCCCTCCTCCATCTTCTCGAGCTTGATGACAGCGTGGCCGTACTGACCGCGACCGCCGGACTGACGGACAAACTTGCCCTCAGCCTTCTCGACGTCGTGACCAGCGGTCTCGCGGTAGGCAACCTGGGGCTTACCAACGTTAGCGTCAACCTTGAACTCGCGGAGCAGACGGTCGACGATGATCTCGAGGTGCAGCTCGCCCATGCCGGCGATGATGGTCTGGCCGGTCTCGTGGTTGGTGGACACCTGGAAGGTCGGGTCCTCCTCGGCGAGCTTGGTCAGAGCCAGGGACATCTTGTCCTGCTCGGCCTTGGTCTTGGGCTCGATGGCAACGTCGATAACGGGCTTAGCGAACTCGATCTTCTCGAGGACGATCTCCTTGCCCTCGGCGCACAGGGTGTCGCCGGTGGTGGAGTTCTTGAAGCCGACGCAAGCGACGATGTCGCCGGCGGCAGCGTCGTCACGGTCGATACGCTCGGCGGCGTTCATCTCGAGGATGCGGCCGAGGCGCTCGCGCTGACCGTTGGAAGCGTTAACAACGTAGGAGCCGGACTCGGCGCGGCCGGAGTAAACGCGGACATAGGTGAGCTTACCGACGAACGGGTCGGTCATGATCTTAAAGACCAGGCCGGAGAAGGGCTCGTCGAAGGAAGGATGACGCTGGATCTCCTCGCCGGTGTCCGGATCGGTACCGGTGACGGCCTCGACGTCAAGCGGGCTGGGCAGGTAGTCGACGACAGCGTCGAGCAGCTCCTGAACGCCCTTGTTCTTGTAGGCGGAGCCCACGAAGACGAGGTTGAGCTCATTGGCCAGAACACCCTTGCGCAGAGCAGCCTTGAGCTCCTCGACGGTGAAGTCCTCCTCCATGAGGATCTTCTCCATGAGCTCGTCGTCAAAGCTGGCAGCAGCGTCAAGGAGCTCCTCGCGCTTGGTGGCAGCGATGTCGGCAAACTCAGCCGGGATCTCGTCCATCGGCTCGGGGTAGGTCATACCCTTCTCGTCGGCCTTGAAGTCCCATGCAGTCATGGTGACCAGGTCGATGACGCCCCAGAAGTTGTCCTCGGCGCCCATCGGGACCTGAGCGGCCACGGCGTTAGCGTCGAGACGATCCTTCATGGTCTCGATAGCGTTGAAGAAGTCAGCGCCCACGCGGTCATACTTGTTGATGAAGGCGATGCGGGGGACGTTGAAGGTAGAAGCCTGACGCCAAACGGTCTCAGACTGGGGCTGAACGCCGGCAACGGCGTCGAAGACGGCGACAGCGCCATCGAGGACGCGCAGGCAGCGCTCGACCTCGGCGGTGAAGTCAACGTGGCCCGGGGTGTCGATGATCTGGATGCGGTAGTCCTTACCGTCCTTGTTCCAGAAGCACGTGGTAGCAGCGGAGGTAATGGTTACGCCGCGCTCCTGCTCCTGAACCATCCAGTCCATGGTGGCAGCGCCCTCATGGACCTCACCGATCTTGTGGGTCTTACCGGTGTAGTAAAGAATACGCTCGGTCGTGGTGGTCTTACCGGCATCGATGTGGGCCATGATGCCGATGTTACGGGTATCGGAAAGCTTGTACTTAGGCTTAGCCATGTTAGTTCCTTACCTTAACTTACCAACGATAGTGAGAGAACGCGCGGTTGGCCTCGGCCATCTTGAAGACGTCCTCACGCTTCTTGACGGAAGCGCCCAGGCCGTTGGAAGCGTCGAGAATCTCGTTGGCGAGACGCTCGGCCATGGTCTTCTCCTTGCGAGCGCGGGAGAAGTTGACGATCCAGCGGATACCCAGAGCGGTGGAACGACGGGAGTTGACCTCCATCGGGACCTGATAGGTAGCGCCACCGACACGCTTGGGCTTAACCTCGAGCGTGGGCTTGACGTTGTCCATAGCCTTCTTGAAGGTAGCGAGAGCGTCGCCACCCTCGGACTTCTCGGCAACGATCTCGAAAGCGGTGTAAACGATGCGCTCAGCGGTGGCCTTCTTGCCGTCAAGAAGGACCTTGTTGATGAGCTGAGTCACCAGGCGGTTGTTGTAAACGGCGTCAGGCTGAACCTCACGACGATTAGCTGCTGCACGACGCGGCATGTGAAATCTCCTTAAGTGTCTACCGTGCGGCGCTTAGGCGGCACACGGCGAAAGTATCAAAACGTTATCTGGCTTATTTAGCCTTGGGGCGCTTAGCACCGTACTTGGAACGGGCCTGCATACGGTTCTGGACCGGAGCAGCGTCGTAGGCGCCACGGATGACGTGATAACGGACACCAGGGAGGTCACGGACACGACCGCCGCGGACGAGCACGATGGAGTGCTCCTGCAGGTTGTGGCCCTCACCCGGGATGTAAGCAGTAACTTCGATGCCGTTGACAAGGCGAACACGGGCAACCTTACGAAGAGCCGAATTCGGCTTCTTGGGGCTCGTGGTGAAGACGCGGGTGCACACGCCGCGCTTCTGGGAGTTGTGCTGCAGAGCAGCGTTCTTGGACTTCTTGGGCACGGAACGACGGCCCTGGCGAACCAGCTGGTTAATAGTAGGCAAAGCGTACTCCTTCTCGAATGATTCCAGCTTTCTGTAAAGTGCAACGGCTTGAATCGAGGGGTCAGCATCCCCCTACGAAACACGCAGTTCGATAGGATACGTGGCGTTAGCTGTGCCGTCAACAGACCACGCCGCCGGGCGTATCCAAAAATTGGTACATTTCCGCAAAGCCTACACAAAAGGAATCCCCTCCTGTGCGCTTGGGAGGATTCCCGGATCGGG
>CABUUG010000143.1 GCA_902494605.1 uncultured Collinsella sp. | reverse complement strand
CGCCTAAATCATCCCGTGCTCAACCATTCTCGCTGCGCTGCGAAACTGCGCGCGGGACGATATAGGCGGGCGCGCCGGGGACTACGTTGACGCTGCTTGTCTCGCCCGGGTGCCGTCGGGCCAGGGAAGGGCGTCTTCGCTGATAGTTGCTTTGTTGGGAGGGCTGCTTTTATGCGGCTCTTTCTTTGTTTTTGGGTATATTTGTCTTTGTTGAATTGTTCTTGCGGCTGGGTGCGCTTGCGACCTGGAACGCTTTTTTGTAGCCGTCTCGGCTCGTTATTTAGAGGAGACTAACTTTTATGCGTATTGTGTTTATGGGTACGCCGGATTTTGCTGTGCCTTCGCTGGTTTCGCTTGTTGCGGCTGGGAATGAGATTGCGCTTGTTGTTACTCGTCCTGATGCTGTTCGTGGGCGTGGTAAGAAGCTGGAGCCTTCTCCTGTTAAGGCTAAGGCGCTTGAGCTGGGGTTGCCGGTTGTTGAGGCTAATCGTATGACGGCCGAGGTTGTTGAGGCACTTCAGGCTGCCCAGGCTGACATTTTCTGTGTGGCTGCCTATGGCTGCATTTTGCCTGATGAGGTGCTGCATATGGCGCCGCTCGGCATTGTGAATGTTCATGCTTCCTTGCTGCCTCGTTGGCGTGGGGCTGCTCCTATTCAGCGTGCCATTCTTGCTGGTGATGAGGTTGCTGGCGTTTCCATTATGCGCATTGGACATGGCGTTGATACCGGCGCTTATTGTGCCCAGGCGTCTACGTCTGTTGCCGGTAAGCATGCTGAGGCGCTGACCATGGAGCTTGGTGAGCTTGGCGGCAAACTGCTTGCCGATACGCTTTCTTCTCTTGCCGATGGCACCGCCGTGTGGACTGAGCAGGATGAGTCGCTCGTCACTCATGCTGCCAAGATTTCCAAGCTGGAGATGCGTCTGGATCCGCAGATGGCTGCGCTCGATTGCGTGCGTCATGTGCTCGCTTCGTCCGATACCGCGCCTGCTCGTTGCGTGATTGCCGGCAAGACCGTGCGCGTGCTCGATGCTGCGCCGGCTGATGTGTCGCTTGGTGAGGGCGCCGTTGACGTTAAAAACAAGCGTGTTTTCCTTGGCCTTTCCGATGGTGCGGTTGAACTGCTCGAGGTTAAGCCCGATGGCAAGCGTGCCATGGCCGCTTCTGCTTGGGCTGCTGGGCTGCAAGGCGCCGATCTTTCGTGGGGTGTTTTGTCATGAGCAAGCTGTCTCCCGCGCGCAAGCTTGCGCTCGATGTGTTGATGGAGGCCGATCGCCGCGGCATGTACGCACGCGACGTGTTGTCTTCCCGTGCTTCCGCCAAAGCTATTGACCAGCGCGATTCCGCCTTTGCCGCCCGCTTGGCGCTGGGTGTTGCCGCCACGCAAGGTATTTTGGACGATCTGCTCGACCAGTTTCTCGATAAGCCTAAAAAGGTTGCGCCGCGTGTTCGCATGGCGCTTCGTATCTCGGCTTTCGAGATGCTCTATTTACATACGCCTGGGCGCGTTGCTGTAAGTCAGGGTGTTGAGCTGGTTCGCTGCGGCGCTAAGTCCGCCGCTGGCTTGGCCAATGCCGTGCTGCATAAGGTTGCGGACAATGTTGAGGACTTTGCCACGGCGTCCGATGTAGATGAGTCTGAGCGACGCCTGGTTCGTCTGTCGCGCCTGATGGGTCTGCCGCGTTGGCTGTGCGCTCGCATTATGGCATCGTTCGACACGCCTGAGGGTGCGCTTAACTTTGCCGGCAATCTGGCCCCCGCGCCGCTGGCCCTGCATGAGAACGCCTTTGCGACCAAGCCCGATCCGTATGTCTCGCAGCTCGTCGCGCCCGTTTTCCCGGGCTGCCATGCCCCGGTAGATGCGCAGGTCACGGTTGCATCGGGTGTGTTTGAGCGTGCTGCCGCGGTGGCATCTGATCTCAATGCGCAGCTTATCGCCACAGCTGCCACGCGCCCTGGAAGCTGCCTTGAGATTGGTGCCGGTCGTGGCACCAAGACCTATGTGATGATGTGCCAGGCCAAGCGTGCGGGCTATGAGCGTCAGCATACGGCGCTCGATCTGCATGATCGCAAATGCGATCTGAATCTCGCTCGCCTGCACAAGGCCGGTATTCAGGGCGTTCGTACGGTTTCGGGTGATGCCTGCGAGCTTGATGAAGTACTGACGTCGTTTGATGCCATGCTTGGCAAGCCGGTTAAGTTCGATACGGTCTTTATCGATGCGCCGTGCTCTGGCACCGGCACCATGCGTCGTCATCCCGAGATCCCGTGGCGCCTAACTGAGAATGACGTTACGACCGAGTTGCCCAAACTGCAGTTGATGATGCTCAAGGAAGCAGCCGCACGCGTGGCTGCCGGCGGTGAACTTATCTATGCCACCTGCTCGGTATTTGATGAAGAGAACACGCAGGTCGTAGATGCCTTCCTGGCCTCTCCCGAGGGCGCCTGCTTTACCGTGGCGCCTCTCTCCGAGGCACAGATTCTGCAACTGCCTGATTTCGAGCAGGCCAAGAAGCTCGTTTTCGTACGCCAAAACGACCGAGGTCTTTTCCAAAGCGTGCCAGTAAACGCCGACTCCTACGACGGCCACTTCTGCGCCCGCCTGATTCGTAAGTAACTAATATGTTGCGGTGAAATAGGGATTGAATAGCGGCTTCTGCCCACCAAACAGTCCTTATTTCACCGCAACTCATAAGGAAACCTGGGTAGCTAAAGAATCAGCCCCGCGATCGGTGTCGATCGCGGGGCTGTTTGGTTCCTAGTGGTTATGCGGGCAGTTGGCGCAGCAGCCGCTGGTGGCGCTGGTGCTGGAGCCGCCGCTTCGCTGGTCGGTGTTGTAGAAACCGCTTCCCTCAAATTTAATGCCGCTGGCCGAGAACGTCTTGGCCGCCGGGGCACCGCAGCTGGGGCACACGACCTCGGGAGTCTCGGACATGGGATGCTCAACCTCAAACACGTTGCCGCAGCTCGAGCACTTGTAATCGTAGCGCGCCATAATACTTCCTTTTCAGCACAAAGCGGGCAGATTACTCTGCCCGCAAAAATTCAAACGTCTGTAACTGTACCCTATATCGGGGGTTTTATCACGCTTCGCCCCAGAATCTATGGTTGTTGCGCAGGAGCTGTGCGGTTTTGTTTTCGGCGGCTGCAATGTCCGCCTCGTCAGCTTGCCAGGTCCAGTTGCCCGTGGCCACGCCCGGAACGTTCATGCGCGCGTCGTCGCCAAGTCCCAGGATATCCTGTAGCGGCATCATCACTAGGGGAGCGTCGCTTGCCAGCGCGTCGCTCATCAGCTTGGCCGCCACCTCAACACCGCTCGGTTCATCGCCGCCCGCAAAGGTACGGGTGCACCAACCGGCCAGCGTCGACGTATCGTGCGTCGAGGTGTACAGGATCTTGCCGGGCGTGGGATGCACACCGCAACGAACGTCGTAGTCGCTAAACTCCAGCACGTCCATGCCGGGGAAACCGCAGGTCGATGCCATGGCGCGAACACCGGGCGTCAGATAGCCCAAGTCCTCAGCGATAAAGTTGAGCGGACCCAGCTCGTCATAAGCGGTCTGGAACAGGTCCTTGCCCGGGCCTGCCAGCCAGCGGCCGTCGGCACAGGCCTTACCGGCGGGAATGCTAAAGTAGCTGTGGAAGCCCAGGAAGTGGTCCAGGCGCACGCGGTCGTAGAGCGAAAACGCACGACGCAGGCGGTCCATCCACCAGCGATAGCCGTTCTCCTTCATGCGATCCCATCGGAAGGTGGGGTTGCCCCACACCTGGCCCTCGGGCGCAAAGTTGTCGGGCGGCGCGCCCGAAATCTCAATCGCCTTGCCGGTATCGGACAGCCAGAAGTTCTCGGGCTCGCTCCACGCGTCGGCCGAATCGTCCGAGACATACATCGGGATATCGCCGATGACCTCAATGCCCTTCTTGTGCGCATAGTTCATGAGCTCGCACCAGGCAAGGTCAAAGCGATACTGCATGTACGCCTGCAGCTCGGCCTCGTCGTGGAAGCGCTTGTCATCGATCAGATACTCGTTGTAGCGCGCTACATCTGCCGGCCAATCGTGGCGCGACTCGCCCTCAAAGTACTTCTTAACGGCCATGTAGACGCAGTACTTCTCGAGCCAGTCGGCGTTGCGATGTTTAAACGCCGTGTACAGCGGGTCGGCATCCTCGCCGCCGTGAGCCTTCCATGCAGCAAAGTCGGCGGCCAGCTCCTCGTGACTCTCGGGCAGCAGGTCAATATTGCCCGCAAAGGCCGAAGGCCCAGCGTAAGGGGAGCGGAAGAAGTCCGTCGGGTTGACGGGCAGGACTTGCCAGTAGCGCATGCCCATAGCGGCCAGATGGTCGATAAAGCGACGCGTGGGCGCACCGATTGTGCCGGGCTTGCCGTCATCGGTCGGCACCGAGGTG
>CABUUG010000142.1 GCA_902494605.1 uncultured Collinsella sp. | reverse complement strand
TTTTGCGATAACAAACCCGCAGGTAGAACGCTTGAGCATATACGGTGTGGTCGACCCATCAAGATTTTGCCGCATACTTCAGAAATGCAGGCGAATATCGTGCGGTCTAACCGCCCATTTACCGCAAAGAAGGCCGCTTCCCCTAGTAGGAAGCGGCCCCAAATCTTACGAATAGATGATGGTAAAGGGTACTTCTGTTTCGGTCTCTCCTGTTGATGTGTATCTCGTGCCCTCAAGCGTTACTGAGACCACTTGATCGACATTGATCAGTTTTGTCGGCACCCAAATGTTCTCTCCGCTATTGCGTGCCATCGAAACATAGAAATTGTACGCCCCTGCGTCGTCATCTTCGATAATCTGCTCCGATCCATCCTTGTAGCTGACGGTCAGTTTATGATCAACTGCTTCATAGCCCAGATCATCGATGTGCGTCTGGATGGAAAACGGGCTAATCTCGAGAGGCGAGTCATCAGAGCGGAGTTCCTTTGTATCGACGTGCGCTCCGACGTTAAACTCTGGCGTCGATACCTCGATCACCTTCGCATCCTCACCTTTGCCCTCCGTCCAGCTGATATTCCAGGTGACCGCATGTCCCAAATCTCGCTCGCGATCCCACGAGGCAAAGTACATCGTGCCATTAATGACCGTGTCGCTTGATGTGTCCTTATCAATTGTGCAGCGTGTGTCAGCCCATTCCTCGCCGAAGTTCATGCTGGGTGTACCGATGCCTTGTTCTTCTTCACCATAGAGAACAAGTTCGCCTGTCTCTGCTGCCGGCTTGTAGTAGTTAACGCCATTTGGATTGGACAACGTAAACGTCACGGCGCCGCAGCCGTTTTGATCGATAGCCATCTCATGGATATCGAGCGTATAACCGTTACCCTCGACGGACAGATTAACCTTCTGGACTGCACCCTCCAGGCTTTGGGGCGCGATGCCATCACCAAACTCTCTGGTGTAGGTGTATTTAGTCCCCGATGAGCCACCGTTGGTCCAGGTAATGGAATCCCCATTGCCGTGGTTTCCCCAGGCTGAGGCAAAATAGCCGGAATTGACGACGGCGTAGGCGACCCCTCCGGTCGCCAGCACTCCGGCAAGGCATCCGATCACGGCAACATACAGAGGCTTCGCGTGACCCTTTCGGCGAAGCGGCTCACCAGCAGCGGCATAAAGAACACGGTCAGCAAGATCGCTATCGGCTTGGACGGACTCGAAGGCCTGCTTGATTTGGTTGGATTTCACGGTCGCCCTCCTCTAGGATGAACTTGAGTTTCGATCTGCCGCGAGCTAAACGCGTTCGAACGGTCGCGGCTGGTACGTGCAGCAACTCGGCAATCTCTGAAGTCGAAAAGCCCAGATAGTAATAGAGCACGATGGGGATACGGAATCGTTCCGGAAGCCGCATGACATCTGACAGGACGGCCTTGGTCTCATCCTGCGCTGTCGAAAGCGACTCAGCCAGGTTCTCAATATCCTCCACACGCCTCCATGGCTTTCGAAAGAGAGATTTGCATTCATTGATCGTGACCCGGATAAGCCATCGACGAAGATGTTCCCAGCTTTCAAATTGCACATCGTTTTTGAGTAACTTCAGAAAGACGTCTTGAGCGACATCGTCGGCGTCGGCGCGATCACGCAGGTACGTCAACGCGATCCGAAACACGACATCCCGGTGGTCTTCGACCGCCTGTCTAAATGCTTGTTCTTCCATAATCACCTCCCGGGGACGGTAATGATTCTTGATGAGGACCTCACCATTGATACGCTCTGGCCGGACGAAATGTTTCAAATTCAAGCAGGAAAAACCTACCAAAATAAACCTGTCCCTTTTTGGCAGGGGACCAATGGAACGCAACAGGTTGAGCATACGCAAGCGAGCGGCCCCCAGAGCGTACAAGGTGGCATGAAAAAGGCAGGGCATTGACCTTTTGGTCATGCCCTGCCTTTTGAATGACAGATTGTAGCTCTGGGGGCCGCGCAGCGACGGAGGTCGCCGCCGTTCGTTAGAACGGCGGAACTAGTTACTCCTCGTCGTTGTCCTTGGCCTCTTCGGCGTCGTCGGTGTCCACGAGCTGGTTGAGCAGCTCGTCGAGGGAAGCCATGTCCTCGTTGATCGCGCCGTTGGCGGGAGCCTTCTTGTCGTCGATCGGGGCGCCCAGGAGTTCCTCGTCAGCGTCGGCGTGATGCGTCGGAGCGGAGGTACCCAGCAGGATATCGTCCGGACCGTCGGGGCTAAAGACCATCTGCAGCAGCTGCGAGAGGTCTTCCTCGTCGGCAACGTCGTCGTTGTTCTCAAGGATGTAGAGCAGGTCGTGGGCCTCCAGGCCGTCACGGAGCTCCTCGATTGCCTTGGCACCGATGCCATCGATGCGCAGCAGATCCTCCTCGGACTTGCCGACCAGGTCGCCGACCGTCTCGATGCCGACCTCGCTGAACTTGTTGGTCCAGCGCTGCGACACGCCCAGGTCGTCGAACAGGTACAGGCGAGCCTTCTCGGCGGAGATGGTGTGGCCGTTGCGGGTGAACGAACCGTCAGCACCACCGAACTCGTCGTAGCCGGCCCAGTCGAGCTGCTGCGGGAGCTGCTCGTCCAGGTCCTTGAGCTCAACCGGAGCCCACTCGGGCAGCGACTTGGCGTTGGGCGAAGCCGGGCCGTCGATGTCCACGTAGCCGTCGGCCGTGCGATACGTCAGCTTGGCGTTGGCGTACGGCTTGAGGCCGGTACCAGCCGGGATCTTCTTACCGACGATGACGTTGGACTTAAGGTCGAGCAGGTGGTCGACCTTGCCCTCAATGGCAGCCTCGGTAAGGACACCGGCGGTACGGATGAACGAAGCGCTCGACAGCCAGGAGTCGATGTTGGACGCGACCTTGAGCGTACCCAGGATGACGGGCTCGGCCACGGGAGCCTGACCGCCCAGACGGGCAACGCGCTCGACCTCGTCGGCAAACTCGTAGCGGTCGACGTACTGACCAAGCAGGTACTTGGAGTCGCCGGGGTTGGTGATCTGAACGCGACGCAGCATCTGACGTGCGAGCACCTCGATGTGCTTGTCGTTCAGGTCGACGCCCTGGCTGGTGTAGACGTCCTTGACGCTCTCGACGAAGGTGTGCATCGTCGACTCGATGTCGGTCAGCTTGCGCAGGTTGCGGAAGTTGACGAAGCCCTTGGTGATCTGGTCGCCGGCGCGAACCTCGCAGCCGTCCTCGATCTCGGGCATAAAGCGCACCGAAGCGGGAACGCGACGCTCGTCGAGGACACGAGTGTGATCCTCGGAGTCGGTGAGCGTCAGCACGTACTCGGACTTCTCGGGCTTAATCGAGAGGTGGCCGGAGTACGGAGCCAGCTCGGCCTCGCGACCCAGGATCTTCTCGTTGACGTTGCCGACGATATCGAACATACGGCTGACCGTAGGCAGACCCTGCGTAATATCGTCGACGCCAGCGACGCCGCCGGAGTGAATGGTACGCATCGTAAGCTGCGTACCGGGCTCGCCGATGGACTGGGCGGCAATAATGCCGACCGCGGTACCGATAGCGACCGGACGACGGGTGGAAAGATCCCAGCCGTAGCACTTCTGGCACACGCCGTACTTGGAGCGGCAGGTGAGCAGCGCGCGAAGCTTGACCTTCTTAAGGCCCGCATCGACCATCTTCTGGATGTCGGCGACCTTCTCGATGTAGCCGTCCTGCTCAAAGAGCACGGTGCCATCGGGGGCCACGACGTCCTCGATGAAGCAACGGCCGACGAGGTCCGTGTTGAGATCGGTGGTGCCGGGGATGATGAGGTTGTAGGTAACGCCCTCGTGCGTACCGCAGTCCTCCTCGCGGACGATGACGTCCTGGGCCACGTCGACCAGACGACGGGTCAGGTAACCAGAGTCCGAGGTGTGGGATGCGGTATCGACCAGGCCCTTACGGGCGCCGTAGGTCGAAATGAAGTACTCGAGCGGCAGCAGGCCCTCGCGGAAGTTCGCCTTAATGGGAAGGTCGATCGTCTCGCCGGACATGTCTGCCATCAGGCCACGCATGCCGCCGAGCTGACGCAGCTGGGTCTTAGAACCACGGGCGCCGGAGTCGGCCATCATGTACAGCGGGTTCTCCTCGTCGAACATGTCGAGCATGAGCGCTGCAACCTTATCGGTACAAGCGGTCCACTCGTTAACGACTTCGATGTGGCGCTCCGTCTCGTTGATGAAGCCCTCCTCGAAGTACTCGTTGATCTGGTCGACGTTGGCCTGGGCGCGGTCGAGCAGCTCCTGCTTCTCGGCAGGGATGAGAGCGTCCCACACCGAGATGGTGAGGCCGGCGCGGGTAGCGTAGTGGAAGCCGGAGTACTTGATGGCGTCGAGGATCGGGCCGACCTTGGCCTCGGGGTAACGATCGCAGCAGTCGGCAACCAGCTTGGCCACATCGCCCTTGACCATCTTGTAGTTCATGAACTCATAGTCTTCGGGCAGGCACTGGCGGTTGA
>CABUUG010000141.1 GCA_902494605.1 uncultured Collinsella sp. | reverse complement strand
TTCGCCGTGGTAAGGTAAGCCGAATTGTTTCCAGGCTGTTTCGGGGGAGTGGAATGAGCAAAGAGTGTGTCGAGCAGGTCGAAGGCGCAGGGGCTTCGGTGCCGATGACCGATATGTCGAACATTGATGTGCCCGAGGGCACCGACGAGCTCAGCCGTAGCACCCGCCGCGCCTGGCGCGACCGCCTTAACGATGCGTCGTCGCGCAAGATGATCACGGGCGTCTTGGCTACGTTGGTGGGCGGTTCGTTTTGGGGCTTCTCGGGCACCAGCGCGAGCTTTCTGTTCGATACCTACCACGTCGACACCTTGTGGCTTATGAGCGTGCGTCAGATTCTCGCCGGTCTACTCTTTATGGCCGTGGTTGTTACGCGCGACCGCGAGCGCCTGATTAAGCTCTGGACCACACCCGCCGATCGCAAGCAGCTGCTGCTCTTTACCGCCTTTGGCCTGCTGTTCAACCAGTTTTGCTATCTTTCGGCCGTGCGCCTGACGAACGCCGGAACCGCGACGGTGCTCCAGTGCCTGCAGCTCGTTATCATCATGGGCTACGCCTGCGTGACCGATCGCCGCATGCCGCGTACTCGCGAAGTCATCGGCATTGGCCTGGCTCTGGGTGGAACCTTTTTAATCGCCACCGGCGGCGCCCCCACCAGCCTGAATATCTCGCCGCTTGGCCTGGCAGCAGGTCTTATGTGTGCGGTCAGCGCCGCGTGTATGGCGGTGATTCCCGCCAAGATCCTGCCCGAATACGGTAGCCCCATCGTCACGGGCTCGGCAATGCTCACGGCGGGCGTGGCCTCATGTGTCTTCGTGCAGCCCTGGGCGCATATGCCGGCGCTCGATGCCGCCGGTATCGAGGCGCTCGCGGTGTTCGTGGTTATCGGCTCGTTTTTTGCTTACATGCTCTATATGCAGGGCGTTAAGGACATCGGCTCGGTGCGTGCGAGTCTCATCGGAACCGTGGAGCCCGTCTCGGCGACCATCACCAGCGCCGTTATGCTGGGCACGGTGTTTTTTCCGACCGACCTTATCGGCTTTGTCATGATCATCGTAATGATGTTCCTCACGGTGTAGCTAGCGCCGCCGCCAAGACAGAAAAGGTGTTGTGCCGCATTTTCGCCAATTGATGTCCGTGTCTGGAGTTTAGCTGTCGATGCTCAAAATGCCATAAACTAGTAACGTTATGGACTTTTTCATTGCGACTCAATTGCGAGGATTTCTTTATGGCTGGTAATCACTTTAAGGGCAGCGATAGCGGCCGCCCTGCAGTTCCGCCGCGTCCGAACGGGGCTGGTAAGGCCGGCACGCCGGGCGGCGCTGGACAGGGCGGTTCCGGTAAGCGCGTGTCCCCGGGCGAGACGGCGATGTTTACCGCTCTGTACGAGCAGTCTCAAAAGGCAAAAAAGACCGGCCGTGCAAGAGGGAATGTCTTTGCGGGCGGTGCAACCTCCACGTCGCAGCCGAGCGGGGCTCCTTCGGTACCCGCGAACAACGCAGGTGCTGCCAACGCCGCGAATGGCGCCGGCAACGTTAATGCCGGCAAGGCCGCCAACAATACTCCCTCTGCCGGTGGCGCGGGGCTTACGGGTAACCTTGGCACGATTTACACCGGCGCCTCCGAGACTGGCACGTTCGCCCGCCTGGATGATAGCGGTGCCGAGTTTGCGGGCTCGGGTTCCAAGGAAGATTATTACGATTTTGGCTTGAACTACGGTGGCGACGCTTCGCCGAGTTCGACCTCTGACGGTCTGGTCCGTCATCGCCATCGCAAGGGCGAGCGCAAAAAGCGTCACACCGGCGCCATTATTGCCGTTGTAGTCGCGGTGCTTCTCGTTGCGCTTGGCGCAAGCGGCTTTATGCTGCTTAACTCGGCAAAGACCGTAAAGAGCGAAGCGAAGGAGGCTGTCGAGATCGTCGGTGGCCTTAAGGACAAGGTCACGTCGGGCGATTTTTCGACGCTGCCTGACGACGCGAAAAAGATCGATGAGCTCTGCGACAGCATGAAGGCGGAGACCTCGAGCCCGCTGTGGGCGGCGGCTTCGTTTATCCCGGTGTATGGCAGCGATATCAATGCGGCCCGCACCATGATTGACGCCCTGTCCGATGTCTCGAGCAATGCGCTGGTTCCCATGGCCGACAACCTCTCGCAGGCTACGCCCGGCAAGCTGTTCCAGGACGGCATGATTAACGTGTCCGCGCTGCAGGCGGTCGCCGATTCGCTTTCCAGCAGCTCGAAGGTGTTCAAGAGCGCCAACGAGAAGGTCCAGGGCATTGGCGATACTCATATTTCCCAGGTGACCGAGCTGGTCGATAAGGCCAAGGACGGCTTTGCCACCCTCAACGGTGCGGTTGACGCGGCGGAGAAGGTCGCCCCCGTCCTTCCCCAGATGCTCGGCGCCAACGGCCAGACGCGCAACTACCTTGTGTACGCCATGAACAACGTCGAGATTCGTGCCTGCGGCGGCTTTGGCGGTTCGCAGGGCCTGATTTCGGTCACCGACGGCCAGATGTCGATTGGCGAGTTTGTTCCCCGCATTGGACTCAGCGAGGATGAGGCAGTCGAGAGCGTCGACGAAGAGGATGAGGCGCTGTTCGGCAACCACAGCAACCTGTACAACTCGGGCAATACCTATTCGCCTGATTGGCCCCGCAACTCGCAGCGTGTCGCCGCGCTGTGGAAGTCCCAGTATGGGCAGGACGTTGATGGCGTCGTCGGCATCGATCCGGTGTTCTTGCAGTACCTGCTGGGCCTTGTCGGTAATGTCTCGCTGCCTGATGGTACGGTCGTCGACGGTACCAACGCGGCGAAGGTTCTCATGCACGATGTGTATTGGAACTATCCGGTCGAGGAATCGGACGGCATCTTTGCGGCTGTTGCCAGCGCCGCCTTCGACAAGATTCTCGGTGGCATCGGTGACGTCGACGTTACAAAGCTTGTCGGTGCATTCGAGCGCGGTGCCGAAGAGGGCCGTCTGATTGCTTGGATGAGAAACGATGATGAGCAGAATGCCATCAAAGAGACGGGCATTGACGCTTCGCTGCCCGATCCGGATGATCCGAGTGCCGATCCCGTTGCCGGCGTTTACTTTAACAACCTGAGCTTCTCCAAGCTCGACTGGTATCTGAACGCCGACACGCAGATCGGCCAGGGCATCAAGAACGGCGACGGCACGTGCTCGTATCGCATCACCGTTACTCTGACGAACATCATGACGCAGGAGGAGGCTGGCAAGCTGCCCGACTACGTTGCGGCGAGCGCACCCGATGCCGCGCGTGACGACGAGCGTCTGAATGTCTCGTTGTTTGCCCCGACGGGCGGCAACATTACTGATCTGACCGTCGAGGGCACCCAGTTTGGTCTTGGCGCCGCTACGTGGCATGGAATCCCCTTCTATTCGGGCACCGTTGACCTGCATGCTGGCGAGACGACGACGATCACGTATACGCTGACCACGTCGGCCGAGGCGGGGGACAAGCCGCTTACGCTGCGTCAGACTCCTACATGCCAGGCGGCTCGCGACAGCGCGTCGGCGTAGGGTTTTTCTGGTAGCGCAGATAATCGAGTACCATTTTGGGGCGGACAGGCAATCTGTTCGCCCCTATTTTGTAAGGAGAGCGCATGAAGTACTTTGGCACCGACGGCTTTCGCGGTGAGGCCAACGTTGGGCTGACGGTAGAGCACGCTTATAAGATTGGCCGTTTTGTGGGCTGGTATTACGGCGCCAACCGCGAGCGCAAAGCGCGCGTGATCGTGGGCAAGGACACGCGTCGCTCGAGTTATATGTTCGAGGCGGCGCTGGTGAGCGGCCTGGTCGCGAGCGGTGCGGACGCCTATATGCTGCATGTGATCCCGACGCCGGGCGTGGCGCATCAGACCGTGGAGGGCTGCTTCGATTGCGGCATCATGATCAGCGCGAGCCACAACCCGTTTTGCGATAACGGCATTAAGCTCGTCAACAGCGACGGCTTTAAGATGGACGAGGACGTGCTGGAGCTCATCGAGGACTATATCGATGGCAAGAGCGAGGTGCCGCTGGCAACGGGCAATCACATCGGCGCCACGGTGGACTACATGCAGGGTCGCAACCGCTACATTGCTTCGCTCATCGCCAGCGCGAACTTTTCGCTGCAGGGCGTCAAGATCGGCATCGATTGCGCCAACGGCTCGGCTTCCTCGGTGGCCAAGCCGGTGTTTGACGCGCTGGGCGCCGACGTGCGCGTGATCAACGCCGCGCCCGATGGCTTTAACATCAACGTCGACTGCGGCTCCACGCATATGGAGCGCCTGCAGCGCCACGTGGTGGAGCAGGGCCTGGACGTGGGTTTTGCTTACGATGGCGATGCCGACCGCTGCCTGGCCGTGGATGAGCGCGGTCGCGTGGTAGACGGCGACCAGATTTTGTACGTGTGCGGCGTGTATCTGAACAAGCACGGTCGCCTTTCGGGCGGTACCGTGGTACCGACGATCGCCAGCAACTTTGGTCTGGTCAAGTCGCTGGAGCTTGCCGGA
>CABUUG010000140.1 GCA_902494605.1 uncultured Collinsella sp. | reverse complement strand
GCCGCCGTAGCCCAGGCGCGCGCCTGCGCGGTCTAATGCTACGAGCGGCACGACGATCATGCCGAGAGCCTCAGCAGGCACGATAGGGAAGCGGCTGCTGTCGATGTCTGTGGCCGCAAAGGCCCGCGTGGGGTGGGCGATAAACGGCGCCGCGGACGCATCGCCGGCGGCAACTGCCCGCATGCACATGCGCTGGCCACAAGCTGCGGCATCGATTGCCGAGAGCATGCACGGATAGGCCACGCGCCAGCCGCGTTTGGCGGCCGCAGCGGCAAACGCGGCAGGGCCGACCTCGGAACCCATCGCGGCATAGATGGCAACGGTGTGCGGCGCCGCGGCATCCAAGCGATCCAATAGCTCAACAAGCCGCGCACAGATAACGGCGGACTTCGCCGCCCGAACATCCAAATCAATCGCATCGCGCCGAGCAATCACCGTCCGCCGCAACTCAGCCTTGTCCATCCCGGCTTCCTCTCCCAAACCTACCAAAAAGGGACAGGTTTATTTTGGCAGGTTTTATCTGGGCAAACACCCAAACCACCACATAAGCCATTGCAAAGGGGGCAGTTCGTGGACACCTTCGTGGTGGTTTTGACGAAGAGTGGATGTTCACGGCGGTTTGTCTCGATCTGTAACAGTAACTCGGCAAAATTGGACCTAGTTGTTACAGATTGAGACAAAGAGCTGGTGCCGTTCGGGAACGTCTCGACCTGTAACATCTGGAGCCGATATTGCCGTCTAGATGTTACAGATCGAGACAAACCGCCGCGGTGGGCTGCGCCGCCTCGCCCAAGCCGCAGAAAAAGGTAGATTTCCGGGCATGTCCCAAAAATCTACCTATGTGGTTAGCCGAGTAGGTCGATGACGTTAAAGCCGGCGTTGCTCTTGGCGATGACGTCTCGGCCGCCAAAGACACAGGTGGGTGAGACGGCTGCGATGCGCGTCACGTCGGCGCCGAGCAAGCGCAGCTCACCGGGCGTGGCGGCGAGCATCTGGGCGCGACGCTCCTCGCGCGCATGCGGATCGAGCCCGGCCAGGTAGGTCGTGTTGCGGCGCTTGGTGAGTGCGTACGGCTTCACCGGCGCGTCCATGCCGCTCACGCAGCTCACGATAAAGCCCTCAAAGGCGGCCTCGTCGGGCTCAAAGCTGCCGAGCCATTCGCCTGCGCGTGCCATGCGTTCAATCGAAGGATCGATCGCCGGGTCGCGGTAGGTGTAGAACGCCGTCTGGCGCTCGCCGGCTGCGCGGAATCCGCAGCCGTACGCACCGCCCTTCACGCGAATCTCGTTCCACAGGTAATCGTAGGAGAGCGCGTTGGCAGCCACGGCCCAAGCGCCTGTCACGTCAATGCCCAGGCGACGCGGATCGCACGCACGCGCGGCAAAGCAGATGTCGCTGGGGATCACGAAAGCCTCGTGGCGGTCGCGTGGCGTCGGCACCGCGAGCGCGCCGCGGCCGGCACCATCGCCCGCACCCAGCCCCAGGTCGCCCGCGGCATCCCAGTACGCGTCAAAGTCCTCGTCGCTGCCGGTAAAGCTCGCCATGCAGCCATCGGCCACAAAGATGCGGCCTGCCAGCTCGGCAAGCTTGGTACGCAGCCCGTCCACGCGCTCGTCAAAGTGGTCGAGCAGATCGCGCAGGAACAGGTAGAAGTCCACGCCCGAGAGCTGCTCACGCACCACGGCCGAAGGCGAGCTGTAGCTCATCGCGCGACCGAGCGCCGCCGAGTGGCCGTTGTTGATAAAGCCCTGCTCAAGCCCAATGCGAATCTGCGTGAGCACGTCTCGCACGCGGTCGGCGTCGGCGTCTGCCAAAAGCGTGCTCGACCACACCTCGCGCGGCAGGCTTGCCAGCGCATCGATTTTCTCGGACAGGGCGCCGGCACTCACCAGCAGGTAGGGGCGCACGCCGTCCACGTCGGGTTGGGTCATGACCTCGGTCGTAAAGCTCAAAAAGCCCAGCTTGCCGGCGAGCAAGTTGTCGAGCTCCTCGGCCGAGTGCTCGCTCGTGGGTAGCTGTTTGAGCAGGCGGCAGAGCAGCGTCACATAGGGCAGGTCCTCAAACGCGACGCGGCTCAGGTCGAAATACTGCATGGCGTAGGCCAGACGGTTGGTGGGGATGTCGTGGCGCAGGCAGGGGATGGGCGCTGTCGTGTCCACGACCAGCGGCGGCTCGGGGCGCGCCTCGCCAATGTCGGACACGCGCAGGCGCGGCAGCGTGGCCTTGGCCTCGGGCGTGTCTTCCGCCTCCTGCGCGGCACGCAGCGCGGCCGTGCGCTCGACCACGTCGGCCAGCTCGGCATCGGTCATGGCATCGCGTTTGGCTGCCAGCTCGGCGGCCTCGGCACCCTCTGAACCATCGGCGGCATCCACCGGCACCAGCTCGACCAGCGCCATGTGATTGTTCTGCAGCACCAGCTCGCGCAGCAGGTCCTCAAAATAGCTACCGTCCAGCTCGTCGCGCAGTTCCTCGTACACCGGGCCGTACTTGAGTGCCAGCGTCGCGGCGTCGTCATCGTAGAGCCAGGTGCTCAGCGCGTCGCACGCAATGGCCACGCCGTCGGCGATACCGTAGTCGCGCTGGCGCAGATCGTATTCGTTGCTGCTGATGATGGCCTCCAGGCGCTCGCGCGGAACGCCGTGCTCGCACAGGTCGCGGCAGGCGTCCTGGAACACGCGGCGCAGCTCGCGCGCCACGCCGGGCTGTGCGTTTTGCAGCATGATGAGCTCGTAGGGCTGCAGGCTCTCGGCCGCGGTGTAGCTCACCACGTTGCCGCCCAGGCCAGCGGCCAGAATGGCCTTCTTAACCGGCGCTTCGTTGGAGCCCAGCAGTGCCTCAAACAGGATATCCGCCGCGATCGTGCGTTTGCGGTCGAGCGCGCTGCCCAGCACCAGGCCCAGGCCCACCAGGGCGTTCTCGGGTGTAGTGGCCATCTCGACGCGCTTGTACTCGCAGGTCACGGGCGCCTGCACGCCCAGCGGATTGGGCGCCAGCGTGGACGGGTCCTCGCCGGCGGCGACGGCAGCGTCCATGCGGCGGCTCGCGGCACTCGGCTGCGACAGATAGCGCTCGTCCAAAAAGGCCAGTGCGCGGTCCACGTCCAGGTCGCCGTAGAGTGTGATGTAGGAGTTGGAAGGATTGTAGTGGCGCGCGTGCGTGTCCAGGAACTGCTCGTAGGTGAGCGCGGGAATCGCGCGCGGGTCGCCACCGCTCTCGTGTGCATAGGCGGTGTCGGGATAGAGCGCGGCGTTGACGGCATCGTCCAGCACACTCATGGGGTCGGACAGCGCACCCTTCATCTCGTTGAACACCACGCCGTTATAGCGCAGCGTGCCCTCGCGCAGGCTCGCGGAGCTGCTGTCGACCTCGGTGTCCTCCGGCAGGTCCAGCTCGTAGTGCCAGCCCTCCTGCTCAAAAATGGTGGGCTTGGTATAGATGGCCGGGTTGAACACCGCGTCCAGATACACGTCCATCAGGTTGTACAGATCCTGCTCGTTGGTGGTGGCAACGGGGTAGATGGTCTTGTCGGGGTAGGTCATGGCGTTGAGGAACGTCTGCATGGAGCTCTTGATCAGGTCGACAAACGGCTCCTTGACGGGAAACTTGGCCGATCCGCACAGCACCGAGTGCTCAAGAATATGGAACACGCCGGTGGAATCGGCCGGCGGCGTCTTAAAGCCAATGGCAAAGGCCTTGTTCTCGTCGTCGCACGCCAGGCACAGCAGGCGAGCGCCCGAGGTAGTGTGTCGCAGCACGTAAGCGTCCGAGTCGAGCTCGGGCACGGTCTCACAGCGCTCGACGGCAAAGCCGTGGCAGGTAGTACCGGGTACCAGCAGTGCGGCAGCAGCGGCGCGCGGATCGGTTGAGGTGGTGGGCATATGCAGTCTCCTTTGACGCCCCAGCGGGGGCGAATCGAGTCGAATCCTCGAGAGTATACCCATATGGGGCCGCGACCCTGCGGCGAACTGGAGACGATGCAGCCGGATTGGGCATAGGTCCCGCGTGCCCGCCGCACGAGCGTGGAAAATTGGACACTCGCCAAACGAGAGTGGATATCCGGACGGACGAGCGAGGATTTCCGGATACCTATCGAACGAGAGTGGATATTTGGACGGAATTTGCCGCAAAAGCCCCAAAAACCGTCCAAATATCCACTCTCGATATCCGACCGTCCGAAAATCCTCGCTCGTCCATCACTCGCGTATCTCTCATCTCTCACTCATCTCTAATACGAGAGATAACAGAAAGACGAGAGATAAATATGAGAGATAACTGAGCAGCAAAGAGACAAGCAATCATGGTATTGTCTCAATACCGATTGTTCTACCAGCAAAAATATGTATAAATGAAGCAAATGGTAGACATTCCATCTCTATCTATCTCTTATCTCTAAGCCGAGAGATAGAGAGATAGATGAGAGATAATTACGAGAGATAACTGAGAGACGAAGGAAATCCATTCGCGGCATTCTTCGCAGAACCGAGCGAAAGGACGTGCAGATGAACGAAAACGAGCTGACCGGTCTGCTTGAGTCTTTAAGGCGTATGGGCTCGGATGATCTTAACGTCGAAGTGAAGGAGAGCGCCACGACGCTT
>CABUUG010000139.1 GCA_902494605.1 uncultured Collinsella sp. | reverse complement strand
CTGGGCCTCGGTAGGAACCTCGGCCTCAAAAACGGGATGGGGCACGCTGCCGTCAGCCGGGTACTCCATAATGGCGGTCGCGATCTTAGTTCCGCCGATATCGACAGAGCAGACGTACTTGTTCTCCATGTCGTTCTCCTTAGGAGATAAAAACAACTACAGGAAATGAAGGCGGTGTTATCGCCGCAGCATGATAAAGGTTTCCCAGGTGCCCAAGGTTGGGGTGAAAGTGGTCGGGCGTTGACCTAATGGGTCACGCCCGACCACTTGAGCCCCAAGATCGGGTGCCTGGGGAAGCTTTACAGGAGACCGTTGTCCTGGAGGACCTTCTTAATCGCCTCGACGTTCTCGCCGGTCATGGCCTTCACCGGGCGCGGCATGGTCGGGCTGTCGAAGATGCCCATGAGGTTCATAGCGGTCTTGAAGGCGCCGACACCACCGGCATAGCCCTGGACGCCCGAGGTGACATCCCAAATGTGGGAAATCTCGTTGAGGCGATCCTGCTCGGCCTTGACGGTAGCCCAGTCGCCGGCCTGAGCGGCCTTCCACTGACGCACGTAGCCCTCGGGCTCAACGTTGGCGAGACCCGGGACGGAACCGTCGGCGCCGCCGAGGTAAGCACCGTCGACGACGACCTCGTGACCGGTGAGGATGCTCATCGGGTGGCCGTTCTTCTCGTTCTCCTGAACGAGGTAGCGGAACGAGATGTCATCACCCGAGGAATCCTTGACGCCGGCCAGGACGCCCTCGGCGCCGAGCTTGGCAAGGAGCTTCCAGGGGAGCTTGGTGTGGACGCAGACGGGAATGTCATAGGCAAAGATGGGCAGGTCGAGCTCCTCGTGCAGGATGCGGAAGTGCTCCTCGACCTCGGTCATGCCCTGCAGGGCATAGAACGGGCAGGTGGCGACAAGCGCATCGGCACCCAGCTCCTGAGCGACCTTGCCGTGCTCGATCATGCGCTCGGTCTCGGTGTCGATGATGCCGACCAGAACGGGAACGCGGTGGTCGACGATGCGCACCGCCTCGGCGACAATCTGGCGACGGCGCTCGTCGGTGGAGAAGACGACCTCGCCCGAAGAGCCCAGGAAGAACAGGCCATCGACGCCGGCATCGATCATGCGGTTGATGCTGCGCTCAAAGGAGGCAACATCAAGCTGGTGATCTTCGGTATCGGGAACAACGACGGGAGGGATAACGCCGGTGAATTTCTGAGTTGCCACAAGAATCTCCTTAGTTGTCTGGCGAGCGGCCCTATGCCGCCCACTCTTGTTGGCAGTGTCCAGGCCGTCTAGGCCAAAGAACACGGGTAGAACGTTTGGTTAAAGAAGTCGACGACTTCGTTTTCGAACGCATTGATGCGCTCGTGAGCGTATTTGGCATAGATGATATGCCTTCGGTCACACTCAAGACCGTTGAATACGGCAAACTGGCCCTTGGGATCGCTCACGGCATCCATGAGCGATGTGCCCATGAGCACCGATCCGCGCACTCGAGACGACAGCGCCTCGAGGCCACCGGGAATTGGATTGGCAACCGCCGTGCAGGCAAGACCCTGCTCGTCCAGAGCAGAAACCGCCAGCGCGACTCCGCCGCCAAGGCCCTCGCCCCATGCAAAGATGCGGTCGGGGTCCATGCCATCAAGATTGCGCCCGACCTTCGCCATCGCGCAACCCCAACGGACGCGCTCGACAAAAGCGGGCGAAGCAATCCCCTGCTGCAGGTCGTCCGCACCAGCAACATCGTCATCCAGCGCGAGGACGGCATACCCCATGGCGGCAAATCTCGTCATGTGATGCCAGCCGCGCACAGGCCGATCGATGTCATGGAACATCAGACAGAGCGGAACAAGCTCGGATGCTCGGGCGCGGCCTGAGGGCTCAATCAAACGGCCGTGCACGACATACCCGCCGAGCTCAAAGGAAACCTCGGAGTAGCGCGCGCACGGATTGGCGAAATCAATCGCCGTAACAGTCAGCCCGCAAACCTCAAGGTCCGAAGCGGCTGTCTCTAATTCGGAAACATCCGCCGAAGCATCGCCGCGCCAATCCCGGAAATCGAAGAGCCTTGACGAAACCGTCCCAGCAATCCCCGCGAGCCCGGGGACGATCAGCTCGTCAACATTGCTCTCGCACTTAGACATGAGCCTCCCCTTCCTCACAGAAAAACGGAATGATCAGATCGTCAAAATCCTGAATCTCCTCGTGGCCAAAGCCTTCAAAGAACTCATGACGCTTGTCACAGGACAGGTTGTTGTACACCGCAAACTGCGTTGCCGGCGGACAGACGATATCGGCCGTGCCCGTGCCAAACAGCACGGGGCACTTGACCATGGGGGCAAAATTCTTGGAATCGAAGTACGCCAGCTTGGCATAGGCTTCCTCGATACGAGTCGAGTCCTCGTCAAACCAACGCGACCAATAGCGCAGGCCCTCGTAGGCAATATCGTCGGCGTCCAGATCCCAAACCAGGCGGAAGTCCGATAAGAAGGGATAGAGGATAGCCGCGCGATCAACTAAATCGCTATTGAGCGCGCAGGTCGCAATACCCAAACCGCCGCCCTGCGATGCGCCGTTTACATACACGCGGGTAAGATCGATGCCCTCGAGCTCGCGAACGATACGGCACAGAATGCGGATATCCTGATGCAGGCGGACATAGTAGAGGTTGGCCGGATCGCCGTCGATACCGGCGACGATATGGCCCGCGACCGTCGTGCCCGCAAATCCACCAATGTCCTCGGAGGGGCCTCCTTGGCCAGGACAATCGAGAGCAATGAGCGCCATGCCCATGCCAGCAAACGACGCCTGCTCAAACCAGCTGCGGCTCGCACCCGGATATCCATGGAACTGAAGCACCAGCGGCACGGGCTCCTCCGAGACCGGCTTGAGATACTTGGCATGCAGGCGTGCACCACACATGCCGGTAAACCAGAGGTCGAAAAACCGACAGGTCGCGGAATCCGCAACCGAAGCCGCCTCAATCGCGTAGTCGAGCTCGACGGCGTCGGCCTCGGCCATGCGGTCCTTCCAAAAGAGATCGAAATCCGATGGACGGGGCATAGCGCCTCGATATTCACCAAATTGCTGTTGTAGCTCCTGAGCACTTGGCATGGCTCGTGAACCCAGCCTTTCGAAATCGCAACGGAGGTGCGCCCGGTAAGGGAACCGGGCGCACGGGAGGGAAAGCGAGGCTACTCGCCGAGCTTGGGATGCAGCAGCGACGGCGCAGCGCCAAGCAGCATCTTGGTGTAGGGGTCCTGAGGGTGCTGGAAGACCTGCTTGGCCTCGCCCTGCTCGACGATCTTGCCGCCATTCATAACGATGATGTCGTCAGAGATATAGCGGACCGTCTGGATGTCATGGCTGATGAACACCATGGCCAGGCCGAGCTCCTTCTTAAGGTCGGTCAGCAGGTTCAGAATCTGCGCGCGGACCGAAACGTCCAGAGCCGAGGTGGGCTCGTCGGCGATGATGGCATCGGGGTTCAGCGACAGGGCACGGGCAATTGCGACGCGCTGGCGCTGGCCGCCCGAAAGCTGGCCGGGAAGAACCTCGGCGGCGGAGCTGGGCAGACCAGTGAGCTCCAAGAGCTCCTTGACGCGCTTCTCCTGCTCGGCCTCGGTACCCAGGTTGTGGACGCGCATGGGGTCGAGCAGTTGCTCGCGAACGACCATGCGGGGGTTGAGCGCCGTGGCCGGGTTCTGGAACACGACCGAGATGACGCGACCCATGTGGCGACGGTCCTCAGCGGTACGTTTGGTAACGTCCTTGCCCTTAAAGTAGACCTTGCCGCTCGTGGGGGCCTGCAGGCCGCACATGACGTTGGCGGTGGTGGACTTTCCGCAACCGGACTCGCCGACGATGCCGATGGTCTGTCCGGGCATGAGCTTAATCGTTACACCCTGGACGGCGTGAACCAGGTTGGGGTGCAGAATCGAGCCGGTACGGGTCCTAAAGGTGACGTGGACGTCATCAAGGAAGATGATCGGCTCGACGCCGTTGACTGCGGTCTCGCTCATCTACATCACCTCCGCGTGAGGGGTCAAACCATTTGCCTTGAGCACCTCGTCGGGGAGCTCGGAATAGAAGTGCTCGGTGCCGGGCACGCGCTTGAAGACCGGACGGGTGTCCAGGCCAATGCGCGGATGGCTCGAGCGGGGCGCGAAGCGATCGCCCTTGGGGAAATCGCGCGGGCTCGGAACGGCGCCGGGCACCTGGTGCAGGCGGCCCGAACCGCTCTCGATGGACAGGACGGAACCCAGAAGGCCGCGGGTGTACTCGTGGATCGGGTTGGTGAGCAGCTCCTTGGTGGGCGCCTGCTCGATAACCTGGCCGGCGTACATAACCGTGATGTTATGAGCGACCTCAGCGACCAGTGCCAGGTCGTGCGAAACGAAGATCATGGCAAAGCCGAGCTTGGCCTGAAGGTCGTTAAGCAGCTTGATGACCTGCTTCTGGACGGTAACGTCCAGAGCGGTCGTGGGCTCGTCGCAGATGACCAGCTTGGGGTCGCGGGTAAGGGCCATAGCGATCAGGACACGCTGACGCTGGCCACCGGAAAGCTCATGCGGGTAGCTCTCGAGCGTACGCTTGGGGTCG
>CABUUG010000138.1 GCA_902494605.1 uncultured Collinsella sp. | reverse complement strand
GGGTACAAGAAGGCCATTGCAGTTGTTCACGATTGGAGCCAACCATGGTTATGAAATTCGATCAGCTTGTTAACGGTGCCATCAACGTGGGCTTCGGCGCCGCTGCCGTTGCCGTCGAAGGTGGCAAGAAGGTCCTCGATGACCTCAATACCAAGGGCGAGCAGGTCCGCAAGGACGCCGGCACCCCCGATATCGCCCGCAGCGTGTCCGATATGTTCGAGCGGGCCGGTGGCACCATCTCCGACCTGACCGAGCGCTTGGGCATGCAGGGCGAGACTGCGGCACAGCGTGTGCTCGACGAGCTCATCCTGGCCCGCGTCCGCGTTATGACCGCCCCCGAGCGCACGGCCTTTTTGGCCCATGTGCGCGACATCGTCGATTCGGTCGAGGACAACGTGACCTCGGTGCCCGTCGAGTCCGTTGAGCCCGACGATGCAGAGGACACCGAAGAGGCCGAGTAGCAGCGCAGATGGCAGACTCCACCACCGATTACAACAATCTAGATCCCTTGGGTGACGAGACGGCGGTTGTCGATGAGGTCGAGGCCGCCGTCTCGGGCGCTCGCAAGAAGCCGCGCGCTGTCGATATGGTCCCCGAAGAGCCCGACGCGATGGCGCCGGACGAGGAATACCAGCTCACGCCGGCGGGCCGCCGCGAGCGCATTGGGCAGATCGTTCGCCTGATCAAAAAGTACCGCGTGTGGGATAACCTTACGCCGGTTCGCCTGCGCCGCCTGCTCGAAGAGCTCGGCCCCATGTTCGTTAAAATGGGGCAGATTCTGGCTAACCGTTCCGAGATTTTGCCGCAGCGGTTTTGCGACGAGCTGCGTCGCCTGCGCTCCGACGTAGAGCCTGTGCCGTATGAGGTAGTGCTCCGCTGTCTGGAAGAGGAATACGGCCAGCGCCTGGGGCAGATGTTCGACGCGATCGACCCCAACCCGCTCGGTAGCGCGTCGCTCGCGCAGGTACACCGTGCCCGCCTGGTGACCGGCGAGGACGTGGCCGTTAAGGTGCAGCGCCCCGGTGCGCAACAGGTCATGGCACAGGACATCGACATCATTCGCTCGGTGGTGCGCATCGTTTCCAAGTTCGTCAACACCGATCAGTTTGTTGACCTGCACGGCGTGGTCGAAGAGCTGTGGACCTCGTTTCGCGAAGAGACCAACTTTTTAGCCGAGGCCAAAAACCTCAACGATTTCTATGACTTCCACAAAAGTGTGCATGGCGTGTCGTGTCCCAAATCCTATCTGGACCTTTGCACCGAACACGTCGTGGTCATGGACTACATCGACGGCATCTCGATTGCCGATCCCGAGCGCCTGGTGGCCGAGGGCTATGACCTGGAAAAGATCGGCTCGGCGATTGTCGAGGACTATTCGACGCAGGTGCTCGACGACGGCTTTTTCCATGCCGACCCGCATGCGGGAAATATCATCCTCAAGGACGGCATCGTTTACTTTATCGACTTGGGCATGGTCGGACGCATGTCGAGCCACGACCGCGGTATCGTCAAGGATATGATCTTTGCCGTGGCCGAGGGCGATGTGCCAAAGCTCAAGGATTCGCTCATGCGCTTCGCCGTGACGCGTGGCGACTCGGCTGAGCTCGATCATTCGGCCTTTTTGTCCGATTTGGACTTTATCGTGGCTGACTTTGCGGGCCTTGACCTTAAGGACCTGGATATCGGTGAGTTTTTGACTTCGCTGTTAAACCTCGCGCGCAAAAATGACGTTGAGCTGCCGAGCGTGGTGACGATGTTCGCCCGCGGCATGGTGACGCTCGAGGGCCTGTTGACCGAGTACATGCCCAACGTCAACATGATCCAGATCATCCAGACGCACATCAAAAACGAGAAGAGCACCTACGCCCGCATGCGCGAGATGAGCCGCGACTTTGCAGCGAGCAGTTATCGCGCGGCGAAGGGCTCGCTCGAGGCGGCCGAGTATCTGGGCTTGGCTTCGCGCATGCTCACACGCGGCCAGCTTAAGGTGAACACGCAGATCATGAGCAGCGATAAGGCGCTGCGACAGCTGGGTGGAATTATCGACCGCATGTCGATGGCAATTGTGATCGCCGGTCTGTTTATCGGTTCGTCGGTGGTGTACTACGCGCGCATCGAGCCGGTTGTGTTTGGTATCCCGGTCATTGGCTTTATGGGCTACGTGAGCGCGCTGGTGCTGGCGCTTATGCTGGGTCGCAATATCTGGCTCAACAGCCACGGCGGCAAGCACTAGAGGCTGTGACCGTCACCGCATTCTCCTATCGCAAACAATAGCTTTTACCTTGGGCTTCGCCTGCGTGCGAGGCCCTTTTGCGTGATAGCATATTGACGGTTTTAATCGATGGCCTAGATGGTGGTGCGGAGACGCACGAATGCGCGGTTTTCCTGCGCGTTTGGGGGAATCGGGGTGCAAGTCCCCGGCTGTACCAGTAACCGTAATTCCTCTTGGCTCGGGATGTTCGCGTCGCAGATCGGACGGCGCGCCCGAGTCGTTAAGGTTAAGTCGGATCGCCTCCCATCTTGCATGCGGCTGCGGCGTATGCCGCCGGTGTGCATAGGGCTCTGGAGGGAAGGGGGACCCCGATGGGGGAACTCGAGCGTAACATGCGCGATGACGTGGGGCAGCCGCTGGGCAATGCTCCAAGTACAGACAATGGGGGACAAATGGATATGTTTGAGGACGAGCGCGAGCGCGCCTCGCTGCATCGCCGTGGCGCGATTGCACGCGGCGTAGCCAAGCGCGGCCTGGTGGCATTCCTGGCCTTCGCGATGGCCTTTGGCACCACGCCGGCTCAGCTGTGGGCCGAGGGCGCCGAGGGCATTGCCGAGGCTGTGGCTCAGGCTACGACGCCGGGCGAGGACGCAGCGCTTGCGGGCGGTGCCGCTGAGCAGAGCGGCGCCGAGGTTTCGGATTCTGGGAGCGCGCCTGCAGCTAGTGCCGCCGCAACAAAGGCAGCAACTGGCGACGAAGGCTCGGCGACGGGGGAGAGCCCTGTCGCGAGCGAGCAGTCTTCAGCGGCATCCGCTGGCCAAGCAGGATCTGCCGCCGCGGCTGCCGTTCAGACAGAGAACCCGACAGAAACCGGCGATGTCGCCAAGAAGCAAGTCGAGGTCTCGTTCTCGATTATCGGCACCGATGCCGACGGCAAGGCTCAGACCTGGGTGGCACCTACGCAGCTCAAGCTCGACGAGGGCGCGACGGCTGCGGATGCCTTCGTTAAGCTGCAGCAGAAGACGGGCTTTAAAGCGGATTACGAACCGAACACGGCATACGGCTTCTACCTCAAAAGCATCACGTCCCCGACAGATGGCCGCACGCTTGCCTACGATCCGACGACTAATGCCTTCTGGCAGCTGTTCGTCGACGGCGCGTCTTCCTCGGTTGGCGCGAGCAGCGTTAAGCTCGCCCCGGGGCAGAAGATTGAGTTTGCCTTTACGGGTGGTAGCGCATCCCCTGTCGTTAAGGATCAGGTTGCCGCAAATGTGACCGTCATTGGTCGCGATGCCCAGGGCAAGACTCAGACTTGGGTCGATAACGCGCAGTATGTGGTGACGTCCGGTTCGAGCGCACTTGACCTTACGAAGGTCGCGCTTGAGGCGAATGACATCGACGCCGTTGCTGCTGGCTCCTTCATTCTGAGCCTTAAGTACAACGGTGTTGAGCTGGGTACGCCCCAAGATTATTCGACCTATTGGCAGCTGTTCATCAACGGCAAGTCGAGCGACTACACGGCAGACAATGTCACCATTCATGCTGGCGATACCGTTACGTGGTTCTACGGTGGCTGGGGCGACAAGTTGCCGTCCGATTCCGTCCATGCTTCCGTTCAGGTCCTTGGTAAGGACAAGGACGGCAAGCAGCAGGTTTGGGCTTCGACGGGCCAGACGAGTCTCAAGGCGGGCTCTACTGCCAAGGATCTCCTTGAGCAGACCGGTCTTACTCTCGATGCTGGCGAATCGTCTTGGGGCTGGTTCCTCAACGGCATTACTTCGCCGTTCGATAGTAAGTCCTATGGCTGGGATGCTGCGACTAATAGCTATTGGCGCTTCTATGTAAATGGCAAGTTCGCCGACGTTGGCGCCGGTGCCTATGAGCTCCAAGAGGGCGATGCCGTCACCTTTATGTATGGTGCTGACGCCGATGCCCTTCCTGGCCAGGTTCTTGGGTCTGTCGATGTTATCGGTCCCGATGTCAACGGCAACAATACTCGCTGGGGCTCGGCAAGCAATGTTTCCCTGCCCGAGGGCTCTACGGCTCAGAACCTTATTGAGACGGTCCTGAAGGCCAAGGGCGTTACGTACAACGGCTCCCAGAGTGGTGAGTACTGGTTCCTCAATTCCATCAACTCGCCGTTCGATCACAAGCCGTATGTCTGGGATGCTGCGACCAATAAATATTGGCACCTGTATATCAATGGAGAGCCCTCCTTACTCTGCGCCAATCAGATTACGCTCAAGAGCGGCGATAAGGTTACGCTTGCCTATACCACCGACGATTCGGCCATGCCCGATCCCGACAAGATTGTCGTGGACCCGAGCGCGACGACTCCTGATTGGGATGCCGAGTGGGCCGGCTACGGCAACAGCGGCAACGGCTCGACCGTAACGGATGCCAAGACGCCTGCG
>CABUUG010000137.1 GCA_902494605.1 uncultured Collinsella sp. | reverse complement strand
CCATGGGCGACACGGGCCTCACCGGCCGCAAGATCATCGTCGACACCTACGGCGGCTACGGCCGTCACGGCGGCGGTGCCTTTAGCGGCAAGGACTGCACCAAGGTCGACCGCTCCGCCGCGTATGCCGCGCGCTGGGTCGCCAAGAACGTGGTCGCCGCCGGCCTAGCCGACCGCTGCGAAGTCGAGCTTGCCTACGCCATCGGCGTTTCCAAGCCCCTCTCAATCATGGTCGACACCTTCGGTACCGCACATGTTGCCGAGGACAAGATCGTTGAAGCCGTAGAGAAGACCTTCGACCTGCGCCCGGGCGCCATCATCCGCGACCTAGACCTGCGTCGCCCCATCTACGAAAAGACGGCAGCCTACGGTCACTTTGGCCGAGAAGACGCCGACTTCACCTGGGAGAAAACCGACCGAGTCGAAGAACTCAAGGCAGCCTGCGGCCTGTAATTAAGAACCGCCAAGGTTTCAACGACATAAGCGCTTAAAAAAAGAAGTACCGCCCCCAACCGGTACTTCTTTTTATTTAAACGATGGTGAAGATGCTTCGATATGAGCCCACGCTGCGTCACCAGCTAATGAATTTTGCAGCACACGCGCCTCTACCATGTATCCTTAGTTCCGAGGGCTTTGGTATTTGGTCGGTCGCGAGTTCCGCACGAGCCGGAGAGCACTTAATGTGCTCTCCGTGCGAGCAGGACTGCCCGAGCAGGCGACCAAATACCAAAGCCCTCGGAACGACGGGACAAAGAAGGAGCACCCATGGCAGGCAAGCCGCAAACACTAGCAACGACCTCGGCATTCGAGATCTTGGGCCCCGTCATGGTCGGCCCCAGTTCATCGCACACCGCCGGCGCCCTGCGCTGCGCCCAAGTTGCCGCCAGCCTGCTGGAAGGCCGCATCACCAAAGTCACCTTTGGCCTGTGGAACTCCTTCGCCCACACCTACCGCGGCCACGGCACCGACCGTGCGCTCGTCGCGGGCATCCTGGGTCTCGACACCGATGACGAGAACATCAAGCAGGCCTTCGACCTCGCACGCGAGCAGGGCCTCGAATATTACTTTGATATCAAGGGCGACGACGCGTCCATCCACCCCAACACCGTCGACATCGACATGGTCGACGACACGGGCGCCACGGCACAGGTTCGCGGCGAGAGCCTGGGCGGTGGCAAGATGCGCATCAGCCGCATTAACGGCGTTGGCGTCGACATCTCGGGCATGTATTCCACGCTCTTCGTGGCGCACAAGGATGTCCCCGGTGTACTCGCCGCGCTCACCAACCTGCTCGCCTACGCCCACGTGAACATCGCCTTCTGCCGCACCTACCGCACCGAAGTGGGCGGCCAGGCCTACTCCGTATTTGAGACCGACGGCACGCCCGACGACACCGTCGTCCCCATGCTGCGTAAGCTCGACAATGTCGATTACGCAACGTTTATCGAGCTCCCCGGTTCTGCCTCGTCGCTCTCCCCCGGCGTCTCGGCCAAGGAAATCTTCGACGACGGTGAGCAGCTGCTCGATGCGTGCGAGGAACTGGGGCTCAGCATCGGCGCCGTCATGGCCGTTCGCGAGGCGCGTCTGACCGGCGAGGCCCACGCCGTCGCCGCCATGCGCCGCGTGCTCGACGTCATGCGCGAGGAGACCACGGCCCCCCTTGCCAATCCGCAGCGCTCGCTCGGTGGGCTAATCGGCGGCGAGGCCAAACTCGTCGATGCCACCAGCCGCAACGATTTGAGTGCAAGCCTGATGGGCGTCGTCCAGACCGACGCCGTGGCCCGCGCGATGGCCGTGCTCGAGCGCTCCGCCACGATGGGTGTGATCGTCGCAGCTCCGACGGCAGGATCCGCGGGTGTTGTGCCCGGCTGCGTGCTGGCGCTTGCCGATCGCCTGCAGCTCGACGACGAGCAAGTCATGGACGCGCTCTACTGCGCAGCCGCCATCGGCCTCAACCTCACCACAAGCGCCTGCGTTGCCGGCGCCGAGGGCGGCTGCCAAGCCGAGGTCGGAAGCGCCGCCGCCATGGCAGCCGCCGCGCTGGTACAGATGCTCGGCGGCACGCCCGAGCAGGCGCTTGCCGCCAGTTCCATCGCGCTAAGTAACCTGCTGGGCCTCGTTTGTGACCCCGTCGGTGGCCTCGTGGAGGTGCCCTGCCAAAACCGCAACGCCATCGGCGTGGCAGCGGCCTTTAGCTCGGCACAACTCGCCCTCGCAGGCATTAAGAGCCTGGTGCCGTTTGACCAGATGGCACATGTCATGCTCTCGGTGGGTCACGCGTTGCCGGCCACGCTGCGCGAGACGGCAAAGGGCGGCATCGCGCAGGCTCCGGCCGCACTTTCGGCCTGTACAAAATGCGGTGTGTGCGGATAGCGGCAAAGAACGACTCAAAGGTGGGACAAATGTCCCACCTCTTTTGAATGCCACCGTTTCCGTACCACAAACAGCAGGGCAATCGCTATAATGCAAGCCCAGTAAAAACACGATGAACCGCAAGGCGAAAATCGAAGGATATGCATACGATGTCGCAAAACGATCGAACTCAACTGATTCCCGATCCGCAGCAGCCGAGCAGGCACACCGGCGGCGTTCAGTCGCCGCGTCCTATCGCGCCGAGCCACGGTCAGCAGCGTAGTGCAGCAAACGCTTCCCAACACCCGAACCAACAGCGACAGCAGCGTCAACAACGTCAGCAGCGCCAGGCAAACGGCAATGCGCCCAAGCAGCCCCCCACGCACGCTCGAGGCGATCGCGGCCCCGCGCGCAAACCCGCCGAGAACAATAAGTCGGGCAAAAAGACGACGTTATTTGTCGTCCTGGGCCTAATCGTCATTGTCTATATAGTAGGCGTCGTAGCGTTTTCGAAGGTAGCCTACCCCAACACTACCATCGCCGGCGTCGACGTCTCGTTCTCCAACGCTTCGTCTGCCGCCACCAAGGTCAACTCGGCATGGAAGCACTATAAGCTCGCCGTGACAGGAGATGACTTTAGCTGGACCTATCAGCCCGAGTCCGATGAACCCATCGTCGACGGTGAAGCTGCTGCAAAAGAAATCATCAACCACAACGAAACCTTTATTTGGCCGGTCCGCCTTGTGGAATCCTTAAGCGGCAAGACCAAAACAACCGCTACCTCCAACGAAGTCGATCTTGATCAAGACGTCGACCTGTCCATGCTCTCCGACACCTTTGACCAAAAGAAGTTTGAGAAGGATCTGGGCGCCGCCATCGACGAGTTTAACGAGGGGCGATCGGGCACGTTCGAGGCCAATAGCTCCTATGACGAGCAAGCGGGCAAGTTTACCGTCGAGAAGGCGCGCTCCAACGAAAAACTCAACCGCGAGCATGTCATTAAGTATGCCGAGCTCGAGCTTGCCTCGCTGGCCGAGACCGTAGATCTTTCCAAGCTCGGCAACGATGCCTATGAACCGCTCAATGGAACGCTGACCGATGATCAGATTCAGGCCGCATGCGATGCCGCCAACAACTTCCTGGGCGTCAACGTGACCCTCAAGCTCAACGGCGAGGATGCCGGCAAAGTTGATGGCAGCTCCGTATTGCAGTGGATCAGCTTTGCCGATCCGGCCAACCCCACGCTCGATACGTCGCAGATCAGCAGCTGGGCAGCCGAGCTCGCCAACGGCTTTAATACCGTGGGCTCCACTCGCTGGTGGACGCGCGCCGATGGCAAGCAGTGCGCCGTCGAAGGCGGTGACTTTGGTTGGTCCATCGACAGCAGCTCGCTCGCCAAGCAGGTCGAGGACGCCATTAACAACAAGCAGACCGGCGAAATCGAAATCAAGTACTCCCAGAAGGCCGACACCTTTACCGCAAAGGGAGAGCCCGACTGGAAGGCGTATATCGACGTCGACCTGTCCGAGCAGCACGCGCGCTACTACGACGAGAGCGGCAATATCGTGTGGGAGGCCAACTTTATTTCCGGCAAACCGGGCGAAGACGCCACCCCCGAGGGCGTGTGGCAGATCAACAGCAACGACGGCGGCAGCACCCTGATCGGAGCCAAGGACCCCGAGACCGGTAAGCCCAAATACGAGAGCCCGGTGAGCTACTGGATGCCTTTTGAGGGCAACATGATCGGCTTCCACGATGCCACCTGGCAAAACGACAAGAGCTTCGATAATGCCGAGTCGTACAAGTGGTGCGGCAGCCACGGTTGCATCAACCTGCGCCTGGCAGACGCCAAGGCACTTCACGACTGCATCAAAGTCGGCCTGTGCGTGGTTGTGCACTCGTAGTGCAACGCGTGCATTCCTACAACGTGGAACCGCTTCGACCAATCTAACAGTTCCGAAAGAAACCGTCCTATGCGCCTGCCCCAACCGGTGGGCGCATATAATTATCGAGGTTCTTTCTATAAAGGAGACGCTATGCCGAATGTCCCCACGATCACCCCGGGCCCAGATGATACCGAGCACACGCCCGAAGGTGCCACCGAAACGATTCCTCTGATTACAAACGTACATGCCGATAAGCAGAGCGGACGCGGGAACGATGCGACCGAGATTTCCGATGAAGAGGCATATGCCAAGCTCAAGGCAAAACGTGCCGAACGTCGACGCAAAAAGCTGATTCGACGCGGTATTGCCGCCGGCGTCGTAGGTGCCATCGCGCTCATT
>CABUUG010000136.1 GCA_902494605.1 uncultured Collinsella sp. | reverse complement strand
GGCGTTTAGCTCAGGGGGAGAGCGCTTCCCTGACACGGAAGAGGTCAGAAGTTCAAATCTTCTAACGCCCACCAAATGTTCGCAGCTCAGAGGCTATGTCCTCTGGGCTGTTTTGTTTTATGTCGCCAAATCCGCCGGCAGTTCCAACCGCCCAACTAGCCAAAAGCCGACCATCTACTTGCCGATCTATCCATCGGCATAACCAATCAGTCCGCACCGCAACTTCTCGGCAAAACGCCGCGATGTCTGTGCCCTGCGGTATCCTTGAGCCACTTGCACCTGCAGCACCAAGGAGCCGCCATGCGCACCGAGCTCGATGTCCCCTTTTCGCACAAAGAAGAAGCCAAGGCACTGGGTGCCAAATGGGACCGGACCAAGAAGGTCTGGTATGTACCCAGCGGCGTCAACCCCGAGCCCTTTGCCGAGTGGCTGCCCGGTGTTGACCGATCCGACCCCTCAGCGCCGTATATATATCTAGTACTGGGCAAGCGCGAATGCTGGAAGTGTCACAAAGAGACCTCGGTCGCGGCCTTCGGCATTCCCTATCGAACCGATAGCAACGAGAGCATCGCCATCGCGCACGCGCCCAACGAAGCCAGGTACATTGCCATCGACACGGCCAACGCCAACGCACTCGCCATCGTGCCCGCTCTTGGCTGCGTGCCGGGCGAGATCCGCGACTACCTTCATAAGCGCTGCGGCTACAAGCCCGTAGGCGCGCGAGCCTCCAAAGCCCCGTCGCTCGGCAACACGTGCACCAGTTGCGACGCGCTGCAAGGCAGCCGCTATCTGTTCGAGGAGCCCTCGTCCCCGTTTGCCCTCACTGCCATCAACAAGCTGCCGGCACTGGAGTTTATACGCGTCGAAGTTGCCGGCGTCTTTGGCGTCCCGGCCACGCGTACCGACTTTGACCAGGCGCTCTTTACCTGGGCACGCGACCATCACGCCGAGTTCCACAAGCAACTCGGTGAGGGGATTTATTTGTAGAGACGGAGAAGCCTTCACAGCCAGCTCCTCCGCATCACCTATCCCTCGTCGCCGGCGTCGTACACGATATCGAGGCCACAAACAGGGCATTTCTCCGGATACACCGGCATATGAACGCCTGTCCGTTTTCTCACTTCGTCGCTGAGTCTGTCGCGCGCATCGATGAACCGAATGTCGAGACACGGTATTTGCGAGCCGCAGCAAGGGCAGGTGACGACAAACGACCCGCAATCAACCTCTACGCTCGGAAACATATTGTTGTCTATAAGGGCACACGGCAGTTTTCCGTACTTCCCCATCGCAATATCGCCTCGCCAGCTCATACACGCTCCCCTCTCGCTATACAAAACAGGAAGAGCATGCACCGGCGGGCGTGCGCGAGATTGCATCGCCACGCGATCCGATCAAACAACACGATCGTCAAAGAATGCCAAAGCCAAATACGCTAATACGGCAGAAGCCCCGCCTTTTCACGCTTCTTTTCCGAGCGATCGAACTCAATGCGATGGGCCTCAAGAAACACCGTATTGGGTCGCCACTGATGCTCATTCGGCTGCCTTAGCGTCGCGCCCGCAAAGGAAGCATAGTCGGTCTTATCCAGCAGGTACGATCCGCACAGCCGATATTCGCCGCAAACAGGCTCAAACGAAATCAGATGAGCATCGAATAAAGCATGTAAGTCGCGCCGAAGCAGAATGCCGTTGCTGGCAACCTGCGATTTGGGTCCCGAGTAATTCTCGATATGTGCAGCCTCCAGAGCTTCGCTGACGCCGCAGTCCGACACCGCGCAACGGCCATCATAGGCGGCAACGAGCTGCTTGCGGAACCATTGCTGCCCCAATCGCTCGCGTCTTAACGCATAGCGGACCTTTTCGTCGTCGGTCGTACCCCGTCCGGCAAACTCAATATCGACGGGCATGTGCTTCAGATAGCTCATGTCGGGCGCAAAACGGGGGTCCGGTCCGCCTTTATGAACAGGACCGTGCAGAACAAACCATCCGTTTTCGGGCTCGAACCGTTCAACAAACGCAAGGCCGAGCACCTTGTAGCCCACCTCGGTTGCAAATATGACTCCGACTGGAACGCCACATTCCATGCAGTTGAGCATTTTACGGTTGTAATTCTGGTCTCGAGGACCAACGGCGCCTGGCGCTTGGACCGAATACTTAATGACCCACGTACCATCGTCCAAATAGAGCGGAGGTACATCGGTGTAGAAGCTCTTTTTAGAGTTATGGACCGAAAGCGCAAAGATCTTATTGGGATCTTGCTTCACCCGATCCTGGCCCGGCTAGAAGATCCCTGAATCCCGCGTTACGGGAAAGAAGTCCGAGCCAATTCTCAAACGATACTGATACTGAGGGCTATCTTCCTTGGTGTGGTGCGGAAGGCTGGTCCAAACGCCGCCGCGCTGTTCCTCACCCAGAAACCACTCCCATGCCTCAACGTATTCGGAAGGCACGAGACTGCAGGCGCGGTCATAGCTTGGTCCATCCATCAACGGAACAGCAAGGTCAATGTCGTTCATCGCCAGCACCTACAACCATACGAACGCGAGTCATGCCCCTCAATAATATGGCCGAGAGTCAATTATTACGAGATCTCATTCCGCGATCGGCACATCGTTGATGCTCTCGGTTTGCCGCTGGCGCGTTTGTACCCCGCTGCCCCACTTCCCTGTATACTGATGTAGCACGTGTTTCATCCGGGCTTGTTGGGCCGGATTGTTCATGGGAGGTTCTTGTGGCTGTTTCGAATCCGCCTAGGGGAAGCGTTTCTTCTTCGTCCATCAAGCCGGTTACGCGCAAGGCCGTGCGTTGCCAGCGCGAGGTCGCTTGGCTTGTCACGCAGGCAGCGGGCAGGCTCGTGGCGACCACTCAGGACGTCAATGCGCCTACGCCGAGCTTTGTGCTGGCAGTGGCGCTGGATCGAGTACGCCAGCTGGAACTCGCCGCACAAGAAGACGGCAACCATCTTGGCTACCAGGACGCTATGGCGCCCGACCTGCAAACGTTCTGCCACATGGCCAAGTTGCCCGCCGCGCCCAATGCGCTTTCGGACGCAGGCTACATGTTTACGCTTTCGGGCGCGGACCTTATCCGCGACATCTATGCATACTGCAGCGAGCTCGCCGAGCGCCACGTCTTTGGCACGGCCGAAGTCAAACCGGGAAATGTCATCAAGCTGGTTCTTAGGCTGTTCTTGATAGACGGGTTCGGGGCCATGCCGGCGTAAGCCGAGTCTTTAGCATCACCGTCGACTGGGCAACAACCGCTTTACCTTAATGGACGCCAATCGAGGGTCGATTATTGGGTCGCCTCGTCCACTAACGCATCTATCCCACGCGCTCCGACAGTCGATACTTGCGGTTGCGGCTCGTCGCCGGCGCCGTGGGCTCAAGCTCGCCTTGAGCAATGAGCGCGTTGACGCGCGACCTAACCTGGGAAATTGTGAGCCCTGTGCGCTCTGCCAGCTCGCGCGTCCCCAGCTCGCCGTAGTGTTTGAGTGCCGTCACAATTAAGCCCCCGCCATGATCGACCGGCTCGATCTTTGAACGGTAAAGTACGACCTTGAACCGATCGAACCCCGGGCAGAACAGGGGCTCGGCCAGACCATGCGCGCGCATGGCATCGATCATCATCGGGATGCCCGAGCCATTGCCCTCAGCCGGCGAACCTGCGCCATCCGACAGCGGAACAATCGACATGAGCTTCACAAGCGTCGCGTTACGGCATCGGGAGCTGCCGTCAAACAAGTTCTCGCGAGTCTTTCCCCCGTAAAGGCCGCCAGGATTCGTCACCTCGACACGATCGTCAAAGACGTCGACGGCAATCGATTGTCCACAGAACCGATCCCCGTATTCTCGATGGATTACGGCGTTGGCGATTGCCTCGCGCAGAACCTCCTCGGGAATCTCAAGCGAGTCGACACGCGAGACGCCTTGGACGGTCGAGGTTCGCCGCAAATTCTTGGCGACGGCTGCGACGGCATCCGAGATCATCTCGCCCAACGTTCCCTCACAGATTGTGCGGTCCATGAATCTCAGCGACCCCGCCATGCCCTTCTGAGTTCCCTCATGGACAGCCACGTCAATGAAGAGCTTGGGATAGAACTGCTGAGGGTAGGTGCCCACAACTAGGAGTCCAGCCTTGGTAACATTGCCCTGGGAATCAAGGATATTTAGGCGCTCCAGCTTCGTTTGTTTGTCCGGCGCGCCGCGCATTGCCCGGGGCGTCAACGAGAAAGCCCGATCTATCGTACGGTCGACCAGCGTCTCGTCGAGATCGTCCGCGCCCGCACCCGCCACCGCGTCGCGATCGCTCGGAGTCGCTCGACCGTATGACGCCAATGCGAGCACCTCGGTCGATGAAAGCGGCACATCTTTGTCATCGATGCGCTTGTAGCTGCCGCCCTGGGCGCCCCGCTCTATGACATAGCAGGGCTTGCTCGACGGATCGAGCTCCTCAATCGTAATGACGAGAACGATGACGCCCTGAAGCTCCACTCGCTCGATCGTGTATTTGGGCGGATTGGCCAGCTTTCCTCGACCGCCCGCATCACCCATGCCTGACACAAATTGGTTGAGCACTTTCTCGGTCTCGAAGTTCTCAACCGGGACAAAACCTGCGCGCTCACTCACTCCGAGCACGATGATTCCGCCGGCAGTGTTCGCGAATGCGCTCACCGTTTCCCACACGTCGCG
>CABUUG010000135.1 GCA_902494605.1 uncultured Collinsella sp. | reverse complement strand
ACGGCACCCATGGGCACGCCGTCGGCAATGCCCTTGGCAAGGCTCATGATGTCAGGCTCCACGCCATAGGTTTGGAATGCAAACGGCTTGCCGGAGCGGAAGATGCCGCACTGGACCTCGTCGGCGATAAGCACGGCGCCCACTTCGTGTGCCAGGTCGCGCGCTGCCGCCATAAACTCCTCGGTCATGGGGTGCACGCCACTCTCACCTTGGATCGGCTCGAGCATCACGGCGCAAATTTCACTGCCCAGCTGCTTAAAGATCGCACGCAGTTCATCGACATCGTTGGGCGTGCAGGCCACAAAGCCACCCGGCAGTGGGCGGAAGCTGTCCTGCAGCCAATCCTGCATGGTGGCGGCAATGGTCTCGAGCGTACGGCCGTGGAACCCGCCGCGCATGCACACGATGGTGTTGCCGCCATTACCGGCACGCTTGGCGTACAGGCGCGCGAGCTTCATCGAGCCCTCGTTGGCCTCGGCGCCAGAGTTGGCAAAGAAGGTCTCCCAAACCTGCTCATCCGCAGCCGGGGCACCAAGAGCAGCTGCCGTGGTCTCATCGCCGGCGGCAATGGCATCGGCAAGCACGCGCGCACCATCTACGTCGTCGTTAGCAAGCTTGGACAGCAGCGCCGCGACCTGTCCGCGCTGCTCGATGTAGAAGTAATTGGAGACATGCATGAGCTTTTTGGTCTGTGCCTCGAGCGCCGAGAGCACAGCCGGGTCGCCATGACCTAGGCTGCACACGCCGATGCCGGCAAGAAAGTCGAGGTACTCACGGCCATCGTCGCCGGTGAGCTTCATGCCGTGACCCTCGACAAACTCGACCGGAGAGCGGCCAAAGGTATGCATAACGTAATGGGATTCAAGCGATTGCTGAGCTGCAAGTGACATGGGATGCCTTTCGTTGGGCGCCAGACGGCGCGGGGCTATGGGTGCAGGAATGGGGCGGCTGCGGGTCAGCTAGACCGTCTGAAGCTTCTCGACCTCGTCAAGGTTTTCGGTCAGACGCGCAGCAAACGTCGAAAGCGGATGCGGATGCGTATCGAACTCGTAAGCCGTCTCGGTGGAATGGATCACGGTGCCGACGCCGGCATCGGTCAGCAGCTCCAGGAGCAGCGAATGCGGCGTAGTACCGTTAATGATGTGGGCACGAAATACGCCGCCGGTAAGCGCATCGACGGCCGCGCGCAGCTTGGGAATCATGCCCTTATCGACCTCGCCGCCGTAGAGCATTTCGTTAACCTCGTCGAGCGTTAGGTTGGAGATAAGCGAGTCCTTGTCGCTAAAGTCCTTGTACAGGCCATCGACATCGGTCAAAAAGATCGCCTTATGCGCGTGGAGCGCCGCGGCAACGGCACCGGCGGCGGTGTCGGCGTTGATGTTGAAGAAACCGCCGTCCTCCCCCGCCGCGACGGTAGCGATGACGGGGATGTACTCGCTATCGAGTAAGCGCTCGATATAGTCGGTGTTGACGTGCGTCACTTTGCCCACGCGACCGAGCTCGGGGTCGAGCGGCTCGGCGATGAGCGTGCCGGCATCGCTGCCCGACACGCCCACGGCCAGGTTGCCGTGGTGGTTGATGGCAGCAACCAGCTCCTGGTTAACCTTGCCGCCCAGCACCTCGCGCACGATATCCATAGTCGCCGGCGTGGTCACGCGCTGGCCGTTCTTAAACTCGACGGGAATATCGTAATGGCTCAGCGCCTCGTTGATAGCCTTGCCGCCGCCGTGCACGATGACGGGGCGCATACCGATGATCTTGAGCAAAACGATGTCGCTCATCACGTCGCGGCGCAGCTGCTCATCAACCATGGCGGCTCCGCCATATTTGATAACAACCGTCTTGCCGGTCAGGTTCTTAATCCACGGCAGCGCTTCGAACAGCAGCTGCGCGGTTGCTTCGTTGGATTCGCTCGAACGACAATCGCGTGCGAATTTCATAATCTGCCTCGTCTTTCGTATCGTTATCGCGCCGTGCTCCGCTGTCCGCAATCGCGGCAAGATGCGCAGCGTGCCTGGAATCTAGGAACGGTAGTCGCCGTTGATGGAGATGTACTCATGCGTGAGGTCGCAGGTCCACACGGTCGTTGCCGCGTCGCCTGCGCCCAGGTCGGCCGAGATCACGATCTCGGGCGCCTCGAAACGTCGTAGAGCCTCGTCCTCATCAAAGGGAACAGTCAGACCGTCGCGACAGACAGGCATGCCCATCATGTCGATGGAAACGTCTTCCTGATTAAACTTCACGCCGCACTTGCCAAGCGCCATAGCAACACGGCCCCAGTTGCAGTCGTGGCCGGCGATGCAGGTCTTAACGAGCGGCGAGTTGGCAACGGCACGGGCGGCGATATCGGCTTCCTCGTCGTTCACGGCGCCGGTAACGTTGACCGTAACAAGCTTGGATGCGCCCTCACCATCGGCGGCGATATTGCGCGCCAGGCTCTCGCACACCTCGTGCACGGCAAATGCCAACTCGCCAAAGGCATCGGAGCCCTCGACGATAGGCTCGGCATCTGCGGCAGCGGCGCCGGAGGCAAGCATGATGCAGGTGTCGTTGGTCGAGGTGTCGGAATCGACCGTTACCTTGTTAAAGGTCTGCTTGACGGTCGAGAGCAGCAGGGCATGAAGTGCCGCAGGCTCGACGGGGGCATCGGTGGTGATAACTGCAATCATGGTGGCCATGTTGGGCATGATCATGCCCGAGCCCTTGCACATTCCGCCTACCGTATAGACATTGCCCGCATGACCCGCGGCCTCACTGACGTAGGACACGGCGTACTCCTTGGAGTGCGTGTCGGTCGTCATGATGGCGCGAGCGGCATCGGCGCCACCGTGGGCTGAGAGCGCCTCGTAGGCAGCAGGAATGGCGGTCTCAAACGTGTCGATCGGCAGAATCTGGCCAATCACACCCGTGGAGGCAACCAGAATCTGCTGGGGCTCACAGCCGATAACCTGCGATGCGATGTTGCAGGTCTCGCGCGCGCAGGCAAGGCCGGTCTCGCCCGTGGCGGCGTTCGCGTTGCCGGAGTTGATTGAAACACCAGCGATGATACCGTAGCCCTTGTCCGCACCGCCCAGGTTGGCACGGCTCACCTGCACGGGCGCCGCGCAAAAGCGATTGGTGGTAAACACGCCAGCACCGGGACAGGGTTTATCGGGCACGACGAGCGCGTAATCCAGACGCTCAGGGTTCTTGCGGAACCCAGCATGGATGCCCGTGGCCTTAAAGCCGGCCGCTGCCGTAACGCCACCCTCGACGGCGCGAATCTTGATATCAAACAGCTCGGTATTCATCGTCTTTATGACTCCTTATGTCAAACAAAAAACGGACATCGGTTGGTGCGCCATGCCAGTCGTGATCATGAGACCAGCTTAAGAGTGGCGCCCCACTCGATGCCCGACTACCAAATCGTTAACAATCGAATGTGCTACACCGGGCACGCCACTGTGGGCAAGCCTCGTCGCTCGTCAAAGCCAAAGACGATATTGGCACACTGGACCGCTTGGCCCGCAGCGCCCTTGCACAGATTGTCGATGGCGCCCGTCGCCACCAGCACGCCCGCGCGCTTGTTGAGCGCGAGGCCAATCTGGGCGGCGTTGGTTCCGACGACCGAAGCCGTCTTGGGCTGCTGGCCGGCGTCGAGCACACGCACAAAGGTGCGTCCAGCGTAGAACTGCTTGTAATAGTCGACAACGTCCTCAAGGGTCAAGGTATCGATAGCCTGCGGCGTAAGCGGCATCGTCACCGTGGAGAGCAGGCCGCGCTTGAGCGGTGCCAGATGCGGGGTAAAGACGACGCGATCGGTTAAGCCAAGGATTTGCTCAATCTCGGGCGTATGACGATGTTTACCCACGCCATAGGCTTCCAGGTTCTCGTCCGCGCTGCAAAAGTGGGTGCGGGCGTTGCAGGACTTACCGGCACCCGTCACGCCGCTAATGGCATCGACGATTACGGGGCCGCTCTGGGCAACCCAGTCGGCGCGCACGGCAGGCGCGGCAGCGAGGCTCGTTGCGGGGGGATAGCAGCCGGCGCAGGCGACCAACACGGGCCTGCCAGCGGCATGGCTGGAAGCAGCGGTCTCCAAGTCCTGGCAGAACAGCTCGGGCAGGCCGAAAGCACGCGTCTTGAGCAGCTCGGGACTCGTGTGCTCGGCGGCATACCATGCCTCAAAGACGGACGCGTCGTTCAGACGGTAGTCGGCCGAAAGATCAAAGCAGGAGACGCCAGATGCAAGCAGTGCGGGCACCTGTGCCATGGCAGCCGTGTGCGGCACGGCAAGAAAAACCGCATCGCAGCTCTTGAGCTCGGGGGCGTCATGCGTGGTGAAAACCAGATCGCTCACGCCAGCAAAGCTCGGATACACCGCGGACAGCGGCTGGCCGGCATCGGCGTTGGACGTAATGGCAACAAGTTCAAACTCGGGATGGCCGAGCACGAGGCGAATGAGCTCGGCTCCGGCATATCCAGCCGCGCCGACGATTCCAACCTTCAAAGACATATCAGACTCCTTGTCTGCGATTTATGCACCGATGCGCATTTCGCAGCGGTCGTTATGAAGTGGGTTGAAACTTTAGCACCAAAAGATGCATGAATACGTAAATGGCTTGCATATTCATGCATTGAAACATTCCCGACACATTCGCTTGAAGGAATTGACAAATGGAGCGGGCCCCGTATTGACCGGGGGCGTTAGGGGAGCCGGTAAATAAGGGGGCCGCAACAATTTTAAAATACATGGAGAGAATGT